>URWZ01000226.1 GCA_900551625.1 uncultured Collinsella sp. | reverse complement strand
CGGTAGTAACTATTCTAATAATAATTCTGGTGGATCTTCTAGCAGTATTTCTTCTTCCAATAATAGTGGTGGTAAGTATGTCATTCGTCAATTAGATCAATATGATGCAGCTGGTAACTATATCGGATCTACTCATTGGTATAGCGATGGTACTTGTGATGATCCTTATGCTGCCGGTATGGGCGGATTTTAAAATATGCTAATTATTAAAAATTAATTAGCTACCTATAGCGTAAAGAAGCGGCCTCGCGATCGGGCTTGATCGCGAGGCCGCTTGTCACTAGTGGTTATGCGGGCAGTTGGCGCAGCAGCCACTGGTGGCGCTGGTGCTGGAGCCGCCACTGCGCTGGTCGGTGTTATAGAAACCGCTGCCGTCGAACTTAATGCCGCTGGCCGAGAACGTCTTGGATGCCGGGGCACCGCAGCTGGGGCATACGACCTCGGGCGTCTCGGACATGGGGTGCTCAACCTCAAACACGTTGCCACAGCTCGTGCACTTGTAATCGTAGCGCGCCATAATACTTCCTTTTCAGCACAAAGCGGGCAGATCGCTCTGCCCGCAAAAATTCAAACAGCTGTAACTGTACCCTATATCGGGGGTTTTATCACGCTTCGCCCCAGAATCTATGGGTGCTGCGCAGGAGCTTCGCAGTTTTCTCCTCGGCCGCTGCGATGTCGGCCTCCTGTGCCTGCCACGTCCAGTTGCCCGTGGCTACGCCCGGCACGTTCATACGCGCATCGTCGCCCAGCCCCAGCACGTCCTGCAGCGGCATCATCACGAGCGGAGCATCGCTTGCCAGGGCGTTGCCCATGAGCTCGCCTGCCAATGTAATGCCGCTCGGCTCGTCGCCGCCCGCAAAGGAATGCGTACACCAGCCGGCGAGCGTCGACGTGTCGTGCGTCGAGGTGTACAGAATCTTGCCGGGCGTGGGATGCACACCGCAACGAACGTCGTAGTCGCTAAACTCCAGCACGTCCATGCCGGGGAAGCCACAGGTCGAAGCCATCGCGCGAACACCGGGCGTCAAATAGCCTAGGTCCTCGGCGATAAAGTTGAGCGGACCCAGCTCGTCGTAGGCGGTCTGGAACAGGTCCTTGCCCGGGCCAGCCAGCCAGCGGCCATCGGTACAGGCCTTGCCGGCAGGGATGCTAAAGTAGCTGTGGAAGCCCAGGAAGTGGTCCAGGCGCACGCGGTCGTAGAGCGAAAATGCACGACGCAGGCGATCCATCCACCAACGGTAGCCGTTCTCCTTCATGTAATCCCAGCGGAAGGTGGGGTTTCCCCACACCTGGCCCTCGGGCGCAAAGTTGTCGGGCGGAGCGCCCGAAATTTCAATCGCCTTGCCGGTGTCGGATAGCCAGAAGTTCTCGGGCTCGCTCCACGCGTCGGCCGAATCGTCCGAGACATACATCGGGATATCGCCGATGACCTCGATGCCCTTCTTGTGCGCATAGTTCATGAGCTCGCACCAGGCAAGGTCAAAGCGATACTGCATGTACGCCTGCAGCTCGGCCTCGTCGTGGAAGCGCTTGTCATCGATCAGATACTCGTTGTAGCGCGCGACATCTGCCGGCCAATCGTGGCGCGACTCGCCCTCAAAGTACTTCTTAACGGCCATGTAGACGCAGTACTTCTCGAGCCAGTCGGCGTTGCGATGTTTAAACGCCGTGTACAGCGGGTCGGCATCCTCGCCGCCGTGAGCCTTCCATGCAGCAAAGTCGGCGGCCAGCTCCTCGTGGCTCTCAGGCAGCAGGTCGATATTGCCTGCAAAGGCCGAGGGGCCGGCGTAGGGGGAGCGGAAGAAGTCCGTGGGGTTGACGGGCAGGACCTGCCAGTAGCGCATGCCCATAGCGGCCAGATGGTCGATAAAGCGACGCGTGGGCGCACCGATTGTGCCGGGCTTGCCATCATCGGTCGGCACCGAGGTGATGTGGCACACAACGCCCGCGCCATGATCGAGCGGCTCCTGCAGGCGCTTCTCGGCATGGTGATAGATGATCGAAGAGCCCAGCGGGTACAGGTCGAGCGTGACGGTACCGTTGTGGATCTCGCACTCGTGACCGCTGATCACGTCGCTCGCGCATTCGCCGAGAGCCGGAATCGTCACGCGGTGCGAATTGCGCAGGCTGCGGTTAATGATAACCGTCGCGGCCTCGCCGTCTTTGCCCGTGCGGGTGTAAGCCAAGACTTCGTCGTTGAGCGCAAAGGCCTTGATCTCGCCATCGACCATAAAGGGCAGCGCACGGCGCACGGCAGACGCGTTCTTAACGATGGCCAGCGTGTCGAAGTCGTGGAGTTGATCCTTGGTCGGCAGGGTACGGCGGTTGCCCGGATCGGTGAGGCCTTCCAGGCCGTACTCGTCGCCATAATAGATCGAGGGCACACCCGGGAAGGTCATCTGCATGAGCGTCGCCAGCCAAAAACGGCTCTTGGCCAGACCCATCGAGTTATCGTCCAGGCGCCATTTGCTGCGCTCGCTCTCGGGCAGCTGTGACTCGTCGGGGCCACCGCCGAGCACCGAGATAATGCGCGGACGGTCGTGGCTCGAAAGCAGATTGAGCGCGCAGGCCAGTGCCTCGCGCGGGTAGTTCTCGCGCAGGGTTTCGATATCCTCGGCTGCCTGGTAGGCGTTCTTGTAGCCCATCAAAAAGCCGATAACCATGTCGCGGAAGGGGTAGTCCATGGCGGAGTCGAGCTCCGAGCCCTGCAGATAGCGACGCAGGTGGCCATAGCTGATCTTGTTGGAGGCGTCTTCCCAGACCTCGCCGATGACGATCTTTTCCTCGTCAAACTTCTTGACGCAGGCACGCAGGTTGTCCAGAAATTCGTCCGGCAGTTCGTCGGCAACGTCCAGACGGTATCCGGCAGCCCCCAGACTGAGCCAGTAGTCCAGTAC
>URWZ01000225.1 GCA_900551625.1 uncultured Collinsella sp. | reverse complement strand
TCTACACACTGCATATCGTCGGCAGCGTCAGATGTGTATAAGAGACAGGCACATGGATGGTTGCCGATGAGGGGTCCAATAACGGAACGGCTCTTATGCGTGGCGGCCAGATCCTCAACTTGGTTCCCGGCGTGGTCCAGCCGATTCATACCGGCGATACGCTACTCATTCCGGCTGCGTCTGGCGAGTTTGCCCAATTGCGTCTGACGGTTACTGTGGAGGAACCGCCTGCGGCGCAACCCGTGCAGACCCAGGCTTGGTCTGCGCCTCAGCCCGCGTCTGCTGCGGCACCGGTTGTTTCTGCTGCTGGTGAGTCTGCGGGTGTCGAGGGCTGGTTTGTCGAGTGCCCCGAGTGCGGTCGTTTGCATCTCGTTGCTGATGAGCGCGCAAAGGTTGGGGATGGCTGTGAGGAATGCGGTTGCTCGCTTGCACGTACCTCGGCCGTGTACCGTACACTCGATCCGGGCGAGGATTACGCCGATGTTCGTTAGCCATGTGCTTGCCCCCGTCGTCTCGCTGGGTCCGGGAGAACGTATTGTTGTCTGGACCGCTGGTTGTTCAAAGCGTTGTGCCGGATGCATTTCGCCCCAATGGCGCAGCCAGTCGCCCGATCAAGATGTCGATGTTGATGAGCTTGCGCAGATGTTGCTCGATACCGCGCGCGAGCACGGCGTACATCGGCTGACGGTTTCGGGTGGAGACCCGCTCGAGCAGGCATCAGAGCTCGTGAAGCTGCTGGCAACGATCCGTTGCGCTTACGATGACATTCTCGTTTACACCGGATTTACGCTCGAAGAGCTGCCGCAGGTGATCGGTGCGGATACGTGGGAGACACTCAAGCCCCTCATCGATGTGCTGATTGACGGTCCGTACATAGACGAGCTTAACGTGCCCGACTGCGCGCTGCGCGGTTCGACTAACCAGCGCGTAATCTACCTGAGCGACCGCCCGCACGATGACTACGACCAGTATCTTCAACAGCCTCGTCAGCTTCAAAACTATGTCCAGGACGGCACGATTATCACCGTTGGTATTGCCGACCGTTACCACCATGATTTTTCTGCCAAGGAGGTATAACACATGGCAACTGATTTCGAGCGTCAATCCTGGCAGCGCGAGATGCTCAACTTTAAAGGGGTGAAGAGCCTCTTTATCCTTGAGGGCAACGTGAACGACAAGTATCCCGATGTGGTTGACGGCAGCCTTCAGTTCTCGGAGCTTGCCGAGGTCGTGCGCGGCCTTTTTGAAGACGCCAATGGCTCAGTTGAGTACAACGTGGCATATTTCGATCCCATCCAGCTGTTTTCGAGCAGCATGGGCAACGTCGATTGCAAGCGTCTGGTGTCGCTGGCTCATGACGAGGCTTCCAAGAACGACGACCGCATGATGGAGGCGAACGCCTGCATCGCCGATGGTCGCCAAGCATATGCCACCGAGCAGTCGAGCCTGCCATCATACGGCGAGGTTATCCGCTCTATGTTGCGCCTTAAATACAATGACAACCCCGATGGCGGCACCGAGGCCAAGCCGCTTTGTGTGATCGTCAACATGGCGTCGCGCCTGCTTGCATCTTCGACCGGCCTTATGCCCGACGAGACGCAGTTTTTCCTCAACTTGTACCTTGGTGCTAGCAAAGCACGCCTTATTAACCGCACGGCTGTCAACACGCTCATTCTGGTAACGGATAACGTGCGCAACCTGCCCGTGTGGTTTATCGAGGAGAACCCCTTCTTGCGCACCATCACGCTGCCGCATCCCGACCGCGACATGCGCGAAGCCTATATTCAGAGCAAGTTTGGCTTTGGTGAGGCGCTGTCCGATTCCGATGACCGCGCGGTGCGTCGCTTTATCGATACCACCGACGGCATGAGCGTGAAGGAGCTCGAGGGCCTGCAGCGCATGTATCAGCGCGATATGCAAAACCCCGATGCTTCCATCGAGGCCATCCTTCCCAAGCTCGTCGACGTGTATAAGTACGGTTTTCGCGAGAACAAATGGCAGCAGATGTTCGAGAAGCTCGAAGAGGATCCCGAGGCAAAGATCAAACGCCGCGTGAAGGGCCAGGACGAAGCCGTTGAGAAGGCCGTCACCGTGCTCAAGCGCTCCGTTATGGGCCTTTCGGGCGCCACCCATTCGTCTGGTTCCAAGCCCAAAGGCGTCCTGTTTTTGAGCGGTCCCACCGGTACCGGTAAGACCGAGATCGTTAAGGCCATTACGGAGCTCCTCTTTGGCGACGAGCGCAGCATGCTGCGTTTTGATATGTCAGAGTACGGTGCCGAAAACTCCGACCAAAAGCTCTTTGGTGCTCCTCCGGGATACGTGGGCTATGCCGAGGGCGGTCAGCTGACCAATGCGGTCAAGGCCAATCCGTTCTCGGTAGTTCTTTTCGACGAGATCGAGAAGGCCGCGCCCAGCATTATGGACAAGTTCCTGCAGATCCTCGAAGATGGCCGCCTGACCGATGGCCAGGGTAATACCGTGTACTTCTCTGAGACGGTCATCTTCTTTACGAGCAACATCGGCTTTTCCAAAATTGAGATCGATGCCCAGGGCAACGAAGTGCGTAATACCATCGCGCCCAACACGCCCTATAACGAGATTTGCGAGCGCGTGCGCACCGAGATGGATCGCGAGTTTAAGCCCGAGTTCTTGGGCCGTATCGGCGACAACGTGGTGATCTTCAACTTTATCGACGATGCCGTGGCACTTCAGATCCTTAATTCCAAGATCGATGCCGTTAACCGCAACGTGCATAAGGCACAGCCCGATATTACGGTTGAGGCGACCGACGCTGCCCGCGAGCTGCTGCACTCCATTGCCATGACGGATGCTGTCAAGGCTAAGGGCGGCCGCGGCATTGGCAACTTGGTGGAGAGCGGCTACCTTAACGGGCTTTCCGATTTTCTGTTTGAACACCGCGCCGCTGTCTCTTATACACATCTCCGAGCCCACGAG
>URWZ01000224.1 GCA_900551625.1 uncultured Collinsella sp. | reverse complement strand
ACTCTACACCGCGGCAGGCGGGGTGGTCATCTTGACGTGAAACTTAGACGAGTAGGTAAAGGGGGCACGTCAAATGAGGTTGAAGCCGAGGGTTTCGGCAGATACAGAAAAGCGCGGGGTCGGATGGTCTCCGACCCCGCGCTCTGCACGGGTACGTTGTTGTTGGGTTTAGCCCAGCAGACTCAATCCCACGGAGACAAACGCCAGGATAACGCCGACGATGGACTCGCCGCCCAGCAGGCCGCTGGCAACGACCAGGCCCTGCTCCTGGAAGGCGGCATCCTTGGCAGCCTTCTCCTCGTCCGAAAGGCCTGCCTCGGCGTCGCGGTGTGCGGCCCACTTGTCGTAGGCGAGCTTGACGCAGGAGCCCAAGAAGGCCGTGAGTGACATGTAGAACGGCAGGTACACGCCCAGACCGATCATCATGGCCGGAATGCCGAGCCAGTACATGATGATGCCGGCGATAAAGCCACCTGCGAACCACGGCACGCTCGGGATGCCCGAGACCATGGTGGCGACCACGCTTGCCTGCGCGGCCACAAAGCTCTTGTCGGGGCCGAAGGCGTCCGGACCATAGGCGGTGACGAGCGCGACCATGACGGCGGCGGCGACCAGGGCGCCCACGATGCCGCCGATGGCCTGGCCGACCCACTGTGCGCGCGGGTTGGTGCCCAGCACGGCTCCGGCCTTAAAGTCGTTCATGACGTCGCCCGCAAGGCCGCACGCCACGGCCACGATGCCGGCGATAAAGAACAGCTTGACCTGCGTGAGCTGCGCGAAAGCTGCCACGATGAGCATGACGATGAGGCCAAAGATCTCCATAGGGTCGATACCCGTCTGGCCGCAGCTCTGTGCGCTCATGATGGTGGTGACAAAGGTGAACAGCGTGACGATGACGGCCGGGACGGGACCGAGGTCGAGCGCGATGGCAACGATCACGGCGATTGCTGCGGTGCCCAGGCCGATGATGCCGGCGTCGAGCTTAAGCGAGCCCGAGATGAGCGACTGCTCGTCGGTGTCGGTGGAGCTGTCGGCGGCGAGGCCGCGGACGATACCGGCGACCTGCGGCAGGATGTCCTTAAGGACGACGGCGACGCCAAAGCCCATCATAAGGCCCATACCGAGGGACTTGACGATACCCTGCGCGGTCACAACATCGAACAGGCCGGCAGCGGTGCCGCCGACGATGATGCCAAAATTGCCCAGCAGCGCGCCGGCAAACCAGAACGCGACGGGGGCGAAGCCCACCAAAAAGCCGATGGACAGCAACATGGGCGAGTTGTAGATGGCAAAGGTCACGCCGGGGATGTTGAGCGTGCACAGCATGCTGGGCACCACGCCCAGGGCGTCGCGCAGCACGCTGTAGATGCCTGCGATGGCCATGGAGCCAAAGAGCTGCTTGCCGGTCTTGCCGCCGGCCTCGGTCGCGCGTAGGGTCTGAGCTGCGGCGTTGCCGGTGGGGAACTCCAGCGCGGCGTCCACGATAAAGTGACGGTGGATGAGTGCCGTGGCCAGTAGGCCCAGGATAGTGCCGGCGAGTGCCACGATAAACATGTCGAGCCAACTGATCTGGTCGGCATAGCCCAGCATCCAGGCGCCCGGGATGGTAAACGCCAGACCGCCGGCGACCATGGCGCCTGCGGACATGATGGTGTGGGTGACGTTGGCCTCGTTGAGGCTGGCGTTGCCCATGAGCTTCAGGAAGAACAGCGAAATGACGGCAGCGAAAATGATCGGCCAGGGGAGGGCGCCCATCTTGAGGGCGGTATAGGCCGAGCTTGCCGTGATAATCACGCAGCCAAGGACGCCGATGACGACGCCGCGCAGCGTGAGTTGACCGCGCATCGAGGTGCGGTTCGAGGGATTGCTCATATAGAACTCCTTTGCGTATATCCGCTTCCCCCGGGAGCGCCGCTACGGATACGGCGCGGGAAGTCGGGTTACCAAGGGCCGCCGCGTGAGCTCGCGCACGACCGCGCATCAGTATAGCCGCAAGGTAGTCAATTTGGGACGGGGCTTTTTAGCTGGTTTGGGTAGGCGATATACTGCTGGGCAGACGAAAGGAGTGCCGACGATGCTTAATGGCTGCGCATATATATTGACGGTCGACGTGGGCAACACGTTCATTCGCTTTGGCCTGTTTGCAGAGGATTCGGCCGCGGCGCAGGAATGCCCGCTTGCGACGTGCGAGATCACGACGCCGCCGAGCATCACGGCCGACGAGGCGCGTATGAGGCTCGTACAGGTCATGGGCGCGCTAGCAATCGATGCGGGCATGCCGGGTGTGCTCGTTCCCGCGGCGGCCGTGCTGAGTTGTGTGGTGCCGGCGCTCGAGCGCCCGTGGAAGGCGGCGCTTTCCCGCACCTGCACGGGGCGCGTGCTCACCGTGGGGCCGGGCCTCAAGACCGGCATGCCCGTGCACTACGACGATCCGGCCGAGATCGGCCCCGACCGCATCGCCGACGCCGTGGCGGCCCGTGCCGTCTACGGCTCTCCGTGCATCGTGATCGACCTGGGCACTACGACCAATATCGAGGTCATCGATGCGCGCGGAACCTTTGTCGGCGGCGTTATCGCGCCGGGTCTGGCGCTTGGCGCCCGCTCGCTTTCGGCCGCTGCGGCGCGCCTGCCGCAGGTCGAGCCTTCGGCACCCACGCATGTGATCGGTCGCAACACGCGCGAGGCCATGCGCTCGGGCGTGGTCTTGGGCGAGGTGGCCCGCATCGACGGCATGCTCGACATGGTGCTTGCCGAGATGCGCTCGACCAAGGCGGCGGGGGAGGGCAGCGTGCCCATCGTCATCACCGGCGACGATGCCGAGGCGCTCGCGGCGTTGGTCGGTCACAGCCTGACGGTAGACGACGCACTGACGCTACGGGGTCTCGCCGAACTGTACCGCATCAATCAAAAGCCCCGTCGCGCGTATGAACTGCACCCCAAAACTTGGACGGCTTAAATAAAAACTACGCCGCAAGGGACT
>URWZ01000223.1 GCA_900551625.1 uncultured Collinsella sp. | reverse complement strand
CAGCTGAACTTATAGGGAGCACGGAGAGAGGGCCCGAAAGCAATGCGTCGGTGTGAGATGCGCTTTCCGCAGTCATTGGGGACAGATTTAAATTAGTAGTCATTGAGGACGTTCTTGTTTGACTAGTCGTTTAAGAACGTCCCCAATGACTACCCACCCATCGGGGACTAGGTAAATAGCAAAAGCCCCGCAGTCGGAGCGGACTGCGGGGCTCATGAAGAGAGGCTAGTTTGTGGGCGTCTTGCCTGGCGCCCACGAGAGAGGCAATGGAGTAGAGGCTACTCGTGGATGCGGGTACCGGAGAGGCCGGCCATGGTCTCGGCGGCCTTGTCCAGGGCACCGATGATGCAGGTGCGGCCCTTGCGGGAACGGGCGAACTTGATGGCGGCGCGGACCTTGGGCTCCATGGAACCCTTGCCGAACTGGCCCTCGTCGGCCAGGCGCTCGGCCTCGTCGGCGGTGATGTCCTCGAGCTCCTCCTGGTTGGGCTTGCCAAAGTTGATGGCGACATGCTCAACGGCGGTCAGCAGGAACAGAACGTCGGCGTCGCAGTCCTCGGCCAGCAGCTCGCCGCCCAGGTCCTTGTCGATGACGGCGGGAACGCCCTTGTAGCAGCCCTTGTTCTCGTAGTCGCGGACGACGGGGATGCCGCCGCCACCGCAGGCGATGACGATGAACTCGTTGTCGAGCAGGTTGAGGATGGAGTCAGCCTCGACGATCTTCTTGGGATCGGGGGAAGCGACGACGCGACGCCAGCCGCGGCCGGAATCCTCGACGAAGACCTTGGAAGGATCCTCGGCCATGAACTCCTTGGCCTGCTCCTCGGTGTAGAAGGGGCCGATCGGCTTGGTCGGGTTCTTGAACGCGGGATCGTCCGGGTCGCACTCGATCTGGGTGACGACGGTGGCGGCGTGCCAGCGCTTATAGCGCTTGTGCATCTCGCGGCCAATGCCCTGCTGCAGGTGATAGCCGATGTAGCCCTGGGACATGGCGCCGCACTCGGGCAGCGGCATCTCGGGGGTGCCGATGGCGTCGTGGGCAGCGGCGAAGGCGTTCTGGATCATGCCAACCTGCGGGCCGTTGCCGTGGGTGATGATGATCTCGTTGCCCTGCTCGATCAGGCCGAGGAGAGCGTGAGCGGTGTTGCTCACGGCCTCGATCTGCTCAACGGGGTTGTTGCCGAGGGCGTTGCCGCCAAGGGCGACGACGATACGATCGGGCTTGCCAAGAGGCTTAGACATTGCTGGAATCCTTTCTGTAAAAGGCCTACAACCCATTAATAACCCGCGCCCGTGCGATACGCGAGTTTATTAAGGTTTATATTCTCTTTATCGCTCATTTTATTCATTTTGAAAATAGTTGAACGGTGAACGGTCGCTTTTACCCGCTCAGCGTAAAGAAACCCAGCTCAAGCATATCTACGTCATTTACGTGCAACTTTATTTTAATAGAGCAGGGATTAGACCAGATTATGCAAACTATATCTTTGCTAAACATAAAACAGACAGCGCAAAATCTTACTCGCACTATACGAGATTCTATGCACTTATTGGACGAGTATGCAGCCCTGCAATAACATGGCGTTTTTCATCCAACTTAAGGAATAGACGAGCGCCCATACCGCGCGTCGGCCGGCAGCCGGCGAGCCGTCTCGTCGGTTGCCGCTTCCAGAAAATCAAAAACTGATATTGCGCGCGCAATTGCTGCATGGTACTTTAGCGAAGAACAGCGCGGGCTGGGGCGACAGAGATCTGTCGTGAAGTTTGGGTTCGGCGACCCCGCTGCTGTCTTCTCCTTATCCGCCAGCGAACCCCTTGAGCGACGGATTGAGGAGGTCCTTACTATGACAAAAATGCTCAAGATCACGCTGAATGGCGAGACGTTTCTCGCCGACATGCTCTGGGACAAGGCTCCCGAGGCATGCAAGCTGTTCGAATCATCCTGTCCAGTCGAGTCACGTATCTTTTCGGCCAAGATCTGCGATGCCGAGGTAACCTATCCCGTATCGGGCCCCATTGCCAATTATGAGCACATCGAGAACCCCGTTTTTCACGAGCCGGCGGGCGCCGTGAGCTGGTATGGCGGATGGTCGTCAATCTGCATCTTCTTTGACGTGTGCGAGCCCTTTGGCACCTGCAACATGTTCGCCCGCATCTGCGAAGCCGACCGCGAGCGTTTTGCCGCCGCCTGCCGCAATGTCTGGGACAACCAGGGCATGTACATTAAAAACGAAATCGTCGAGATCGAAACGGAGGCCTAAAGATGATGGATATCAACAATCTGCTCACGCTCGACCTTGCCGAGTACACCACTGCACTTGAGGCCCTCGCCGATCAAATGATGCTCGAGGAACCGCGTGACATCGACTACATGCGCCGCCGCAAACTCGACACCGGCCGCGAATTCGCCGTCTGGAACTTCACCGTCGGCTACTGCATGAACGCGGCCGACGCCCTCTCCCTCCTGCGAGCCCAGGCCAACGAAAACGCCAACGACGGCACCGCCGACCTCGCAACGATCAAAAACAGTGCCGCACGCCTGTGCGACTGGTTCTCGGGCGCCTTCGACGTCACCGGCAAAATGGATGACACCACGGCAATCCTCGCCCACAGCCGCGACCTCTACGCCCAGGTAGAGACTCACGAACAGTTTGCAGCCCTCACCCGCGCCACCGAGCGCTATCTGGTCCAGCTCCAATTTTGGGTTGACCGCCAGATTCCCTGGCCGGCTATTAGCGACTTCGTCCACGGCTACCGCCTACGCACAGAGAGCGGCGAGACAAGGTAACCAAGCAAGCAGCACCGACAACACCCCACCATCGGGATCCAAAGTAAGAATCAGAGGGCTGGAGACGCACCCAACAGCGTCCCCAGCCCCTTCGCAAAGTAGAGCGCTGTTTCAGTGGCTTTGAGGCCTATTCGAACCTTTGCTATCTCCCAATTTTTGTATATTTACGACAATATTATCTGCCAATTTTTGTATGATTTTAGGCGATTCTATCTG
>URWZ01000222.1 GCA_900551625.1 uncultured Collinsella sp. | reverse complement strand
CGGCATACGAGATAGCGTAGCGTCTCGTGGGCTCTGAGATGTGTATAAGAGACAGCCCGAGCCATACGTGGGGCCCAGCTGAATCGCCATGATAATCGCCCTCACGCGCTCGGCGGGCGCCCCGTCAAAGCTGACTGTCATGAGGTAGTTGCGATAGCGCAGGCCAAACTGCTCCAGACCCGAGAGGGTGTAGAGCGGCGCGCCCGTCAAGCCGGTCTTTTTGCGCAGCTCGGTGGTGCCCAGGCCGATGGCGGCATCGATGCCGACCGAAAGCGTCTGGTCGTAGTACACAACGGAAGCCTCGCCGCTGCCGTTTGCGGGGTTCCATGAGCGAATGCGCCCGATGTCCTGACGCTGCAGCTCGCAGGTGAGCAGCGCGCCAAAATCCTTACCGGAGAAATCATCGATACCGAGCGTTTGGGCAAAATCGTTGCCGGAGCCTACGGGCAGGACGGCAAGAGCGGGCCGGACCGCCTCATCCTGTGTCATAAGCCCGTTGACGACCTCGTGGATCACGCCGTCGCCGCCGAGTGCGATAACGGTACGATAGCCCTGAGCCTGTGCGGCAAGCTCCTTGGCGTGTCCCATGTGCTCGGTTAGCACCAGATCAAACTGGGATGCGCGCGCGGTCATGTCCAAAAAGCGCTGCAGGCGCTCAGCGACCTCGCGCGCCGCACCCGACTGGGCGGCAGGGTTGGCGATTATGAGCGTGCGACCAAAATCAGTTGCGTGCATGGGGCGACTCCTGGCGTATGACGTGACGGTGCGGTCGCGCTCAGGTCGAATTGCCCCCGATTGTGGCTGCACGGCGAATACTAACGTCTACTCTATCAGGTCGTTGTGGCGCTCGATAGCATCCGCTACCGTACCGCCCTCATCCACAATAAGCGAACGGCGTTTAGGCGAGACAATGCGCTGCGCGGGATATACGCCGCGGTGGCCGCCGACAAGATAGCTGATAAACGCCACGATCACGAAGAAGCCGGCTGCCGTGCCGTGGAACAGGTCGATGGCCATCATACAGGTGGTGATGGGCACGTTAAGGCCGGCGCAGAAAACACCGAGCATGCCCAGCGCCGCCAGAAAGCTGGGGTCGATACCGACGAGGCAACCGATCCAGCCGCCGAGCGCCGCGCCGATGCCAAACAGGGGCGTGACCTCGCCGCCTTGGAAGCCCGCACCCAGGGTAAGCGCCGTCACCACGAGCTTGATGGCTGCGTCGGCAAGGGTCGTGTTACCGGCGAACCCGGCGCCCGAGAGCCAGGTGGCAAGGCCGGCATACTTCCAGGCGTCGAGCATCGCGTATGCCGCGAGCACCACGAGCGCGCCCACGAGTGCGCGAGCAAGGTAGTTGGTGATAAAGCGACCGTACAGGCTTTTGACGGTTCGAACCGACCAGGCAAAGAGGCGTGCCGTCAGACCGAAGATAATGGCGCTGATAACAACGATGGCAACCGTCCGTGGTGTCATGTTGGGAACGCTGGCGATGACATTCGCTTCGTACTCGGTACCCAGGGCGAGTGATGTAAAGTAGCCGGTAAACGAGGCGACCAGACAGTAGATGCCCGCGGTGTAGTCGATCTTGCCGATAAAACACATCTCCATGCCAAAGAACGCGCCGGCAAGGGGCGAACCGAATACGGCGCCAAAGGCCGACGAGATGCCGGCGAGCATGAGGTCGTGGTGGTCATGCTTTTTGAGGTGGGCGAGGCTCGAGATGTTGCTGGCGATGGTGCCGCCAATCTGTACCGCGGCTCCCTCGCGACCGGCCGATCCGCCCGTTAGGTGCGTGAGCGTGGAGCAGACGAAGGTGAGGACGGCCATGCGCATATGGATGAGACGTGTGCCCAGAGCGGAGTCGATGACCAGGTTGTTGCCTCGTTTGGCGGCAAGGCCGTGGTTTTTGTACACCCATGCGGTGGCAACGCCCACAACAGGAAGCAAGGCGTAGACCCATGCATGGTGCTCGCGATAGTCGGTCGCGATATTCAGCGAGGCCAAAAACGCCCAAGCGGCAACGCCCATGGCGAGCGAGACGATGACGACGAGTACGAGCAACTTAGCGCTCGCGAGTAGGTTGCGGGCGTTGCGGAGTGTGTCGGCAGCCAAGAGATGCTCGGAGCGGGTGAGCTGTTGCCTGCCTGCCATGATGACGTCGCTAAGGGAGAAAAGGCCGCCGTCGTCGAGCGGCTGGGAATGATCCTGCGCCTCGTTTGCGCTTTCGGGTTTGTCGTTATGAGCCATATGTTCCTCTTTTAGGTTGTAACGCAAGCATTATAAAACGCGGTAAACGCGACGAGCCGGTGGGTTGGTTTCCATTCTGTTTCGCGGCCTGCAACCGACAGGTGTATTTGCGGGTACAGGCCGAGTCGCGGTCGTGCGTCGGGGGATTATACTGAGACAAGCATAAAGAATCGGCGCTCCTGTTGTGCGCCGTGGCATTAAGAGGTGCATATGGCAGAGAAACTCATTCCGCTGGAGGACGCGCAGTCGATTGTTCTGTCGCATGTTGTTCCGACGGATCTCATCGAGATTCCCGTGTGGCAGGCCGCCGGTCTTCCCTTGGCCGAGGACGCGGTGGCCGATATCGACATCTCGCCGTTTGCCAACAGCGCTATGGACGGATATGCCGTGCGCTCGGCGGACTTGGTGCAGGCGTCTGGCGAGGCGCCGGTGACGCTCGACGTTATCGGACACGAGGCCGCGGGCCATGTGTTTGAGGGCGCAATCGCCCCGGGCGAGGCGGTCCGCATCATGACGGGTGCGCCGGTGCCCGAGGGTGCGGATGCCGTGGTGAAATACGAGATTGTCGAGGTGCTTGACGGCAATGGCAACGAGGGCTCACGCGTGAGCTTCTCGGCGCCTGCCAAGGTGGGGGAGAACGTTCGCTCTGCCGCCGAGGAGGCTCATGCCGGCGATGTTGTGATGCACGCCGGCGAGGTCGTGGCTCCGGCGGGCGCGGGTCTGCTGGCAAGCGCCGGATACGCGAGCGTGAAGGTGCACGC
>URWZ01000221.1 GCA_900551625.1 uncultured Collinsella sp. | reverse complement strand
GATCTACACACTGCATATCGTCGGCAGCGTCAGATGTGTATAAGAGACAGGTAGTGGAAGATCTCGGGGTGTGTGCGAGTGTGCGTCACCTCAAACAAGATGCCATCCGAGGTGTACGACTGGCTCTCCATGACGGCAACGCAGTTGTATTTGCCGAGGTCAAGATAGCTGCAGTCCTCATCGTTGGCGAGCTCGACACTCACCGTACGACGGCTCGCCATCACCTTGACGCCGCGTTTGTGCTCCAGATAGTCGTAAATTGATTTTGCGGCGATCTCGGGCGTCAGGCCCTTGGCGATCGACTCCAAAAAGTAACCATGGTCTACTTGGCATGCATTGCCGTTAAGGCTTCGGACACGCACCACGCGAATCAACTCCTCGCCCACCTTAAAGCCCAGGCGACGAGAGAGTTGCTCAGTGCAAATCAAATGTTCAAAAGACTTGACCTCGGTCGATGCGACGGCATTGTTGCGTTTTGCGAACTCGCCAAACGACTCAACCTCTTCGAGTGCGCCCAACATGTCGGTTTCGCCCTTAAGCCAAATAACGCGCACGCCCTTGCCGTGTATGGGCTGCACAAACATCCCGTCGGCCAGCATGCTCAAAGCGCGGCGGACAGTATTGCGCGTGCAGCCAAATTCCGCGGTCAGCTCGGCTTCAGTTGGCAGCATCTCCTGAAACGCATAGGTCCCATTAATGATGCGCGAGCGTATTTCTCGGTAGATTCCTTCGTATATCGCTTTTGGCATGACTTCACCTCTAATGAATATGTAAGGCTAGGCACGATAGCATTTCTTGGGGTTGTTTAAACCGATTATCGGCAAAGCGACAGGATTTAACCGTTGACGGTTTCTGTCGCGCCCAAACCGGTTTCGCTCAAAACTGCCGGTACGACAATCGTCTGGTCCTCTACAATGAATCCATTGTTTAAACGTTTCACCACGCGCAACGCGCCTCGATATACGGGAGGCAGAACATGCTGCAAAAAATCCAACGCTTTGGCGGGGCAATGTTCGCGCCCGCCATGTTGTTTTCCATATCGGGCCTTATGGTCGGCGTCTCCGCCCTCGCAACGTCTGCGGATATCGTCGGCGACCTCGCCGTATACGGAACCCCTTGGTACGTTTTTTGGACTATCATTCAGCGCGGCTCGTGGACGGTCTTTAAGCGACTTCCGCTCCTTTTTGCCGTAGCGCTGCCCATCGGCCTTGCCCGAAAGCAGCCGGCTCGTTGCTGCCTCGAGGCACTCGTCGCCTATTTTGCCTACTGCTTCTTTTTGAGCGAGATCATTAAGCTGAGCGGAGACAACCTTGGGCTTAAGTACCCGTCATCTTTGACCCCCGCCAACGGTATCACTGTCATCGACGGCATCAAGACGCTCGACACCGGCATTATCGGCCCGCTAGCGGTATCGGCAACCGTCGTCGCCATCCATGACCGCTTCTACGATGCCAAGGTCCCCGATTGGCTCGGCACCTTCTCGGGTTCCTCGCTGGTCTACCTCATCAGCTTTTTTGCCGTGTTCGCCCTTGCCGCCATCTCGGCCGCCATCGTGCCCTTCGTATACGCAGCGACCGAAACGCTGCGCCACGCACTTGTGGGCGTCGGCCCCCTCGGCGTGGGTATCTTTGCGTTTTTGGAGCGAGCACTCGAGCCCATGGGGCTGCACCACCTGCTCTACATGCCTATCTACTACGACAATTTAGTTATTAACGACGGTATCTACGCCACGTGGACCAATTTGCTCCCCATTCTCTCCCATAGCACGCGCCCCCTCAATGAGCTTGCGCCGTGGGCTGGTTTCACCGCCACCGGCTGGGTCAAGCTCTTTGGCCTTCCTGCCATCGCCGTTGCGTTCTACACCACCGCCAAGCCCGAACGCCGCGCTGGCCTCAAGGCCATCCTTCTGCCCGCCATCGTCGCTTCGGCGGTCTGCGGCGTCACCGAGCCGCTCGAGTTTCTCTTTATGTTCACCTATCCCGGGCTCTTTTTGCTCTATGCCGCCCTATCTTCCTGCCTCGCCATGGCTATGAACTTCTTTGGCGTCGTTGGCATCTTCTCGGGCGGCTTTATGGAAATGGCTGCCTTCAACTTTATCCCGCTCATGCGGGCGCATGCCGGCTCCTACCTTTTGGCACTCGGAATCGGACTCATCTTTAGCGTCATCTTCTTTCTGAGCTTTCGAGGTCTTATCCTGACCTTTGACCTTAAAACCCCGGGACGCGAGGACCATATCGCCAGCAACGCGGCGCTCTCACGCTTGACGGGAAACGACGTTGACGAAAAGCGCTCATCCAAAACCGGCGCTTCCGGCAACCAAGCCTCACAAGATCATCTCCTCGCCGAGCAGGTTGTGACGCTTCTGGGCGGCGTCTCCAACATTGCGGGCGCAACCAACTGCGCCACGCGTCTGCGCGTCGAAGTCGTGGATCCCTCCATCGTCGCGGACAATGCGACCTTTGTCGCAGCGGGTGCCAAAGGCCTCATCGTCACCGGCAAGACCGCTCAGGTAATCATCGGCATCTCGGTACCCCGCGTCAAAGAACACTTTGATCAGATTATGGGACTCGAACCGGGTTTTGCATTCGCCGCCTCGCCTTTTCATGCCGGCGATGGCGCCAAAAAGTATGGCAATGTCTGCTTCTTCGACATCGACGGTACGCTCGCCTGGCAAGATCCCAAACTTGCCCAAGAGCTCCCCGAGGGCGAGCGAGATCTTTCCCCCTATCCCAACGAGACGGTTGCACAGGCAATTCGCACGTTTGTCGCCAACGGCAACAAAGCTTTTATCTGTACGGGGCGCACCCTCAGCTGCATCCATCCCAAGCTGCTCGAACTGCCGTGGGCAGGCGTCGTGTGCCTCGCGGGCGGTTACGCCGAACTCGAGGGGCGCGTCGTGCGAAACGCTGCCATAAGCCCCGGCATGTTACAGCGCCTCGCCCCCTATCTCGAGCAATCGGGCGAGGTCCTGTCTCTTATACACATCTCCGAGCCCACGAGACGCTACGCTATCTCGT
>URWZ01000220.1 GCA_900551625.1 uncultured Collinsella sp. | reverse complement strand
CTGTATGACGTAGACGGCAATCAGGTGGGAACGGCTCTTGCGAACACCAACCATCTCAAAGCGGGCGGCACCTGGAAGTTCGAAGCGATGAGCACGGTATCTCCCGACCAGGTTGCCAGCTGGGAACGTTCTGACGTGAGCGGTTTTTAACTAGAATTAAAAACATGGTTACTATGCGAGCTGGGGGGTGAGGCCATATGCCCGATAAGAAGCTAACCGAAGAGTTGCTCAACGAGCTGCTCGATGCTCCGAGTATCGAGGGCTATATCAAAGAGCACGACTTTACCGCCCCGTCGCTTTCGGGGTATCTGAAACAGCTTTTGGAAGAAAAGGGGCTGGAGCGTTCGCGCGTGGTGCGTATGGCCGACCTCAACGAGACGTTTGGCTATCAGATCTTTACCGGTGCGCGGCATCCGAGCCGCAATAAGGTGCTGCAGATTGCCTTTGCCATGGCGCTGACGCTCAAGGAGACCAACCGCGCCTTGACGGCGGCGGGCGTCAATGTCCTCAACTGCAAGGACCGCCGTGACGCCATCATCATTTTCTGTATCGATCGTGGCTGCAGCCTGCAAAAGGTGAACGAGGAGCTGTATCGCTTTGGTGAAGAGACGGTGAGCTAACAGCTAGCTGCCGGCGGAAGCGGTGTTCACGATATTTAGAACGTGCAGGGCACGGGCGTCATGGGGCGTCCGTGCCCTGCGTTATTATGGACGCTATGGATACTCAGAGCCCAACATATTCCGATGATGAGCTGACTGCTGCGCTCGCCGGACACCTGGCGTCACTTGAGCGTGATGACAGTTATCGCGTAGACCGTGTGCTCAAGCACTCCGACGTCGAGACGACCGAGCTCGTGTACTTTGAGGGCTCCGGCGGAAGATCTCTTGGCCCCTTTGTTCGCAAGCGCATCGACGCGTCGGCCCAGATTGGCGGGGCGTATGAACGCCTGTTTGCGGCCCAGCATGCTGGGCGACGTTACGAGCACTTGCCTCGGATTGTCGATTGCCGCCGCGTGGGCGACGAGCTTTGCGTGGTCATGGAATACATCGAAGGCGAAACGCTCGGGGCCCTGGTGGGGCGTTTGGGTGCGACGCCCGATTATGCTTGTGAGCTGTTTGGCGCCCTTTGTGATGCAGTTGCGGAGCTCCATGCCGGCTTTGCGTCGGCGGGGGAGATGGCCGCTCCGGTGATCCATCGCGACCTAAAGCCCTCGAATATCATCGTGTCGGGCGCAAACTATACGCCCGATACAGGCATGACGTTTTCATCGCTGGTGATTATCGATTTGGGAATCGCTCGCGTGTGGCGCGAGGGAGCCGATGCCGATACCGTTAAGTTTGGCACGCGTCCCTATGCGCCGCCCGAGCAGTATGGTTTTGGCCAGACGAGCGTGCGCAGCGATGTCTATGCGCTCGGTGCCCTGCTGTTCTTTTGTCTGACGGGGGCCGATCCCAAGCCAGGTCGGAACATACGCGAGCAATGCGAGGCACGTGACGTCCCCGCCTCGCTTGCCGATGTTATTTGCATGGCGATGGCGCTCGATCCGGACAAGCGCTTTGCAAGCGCGAAGGCGCTAGGGCACGCTGCACGCGCATCGTATGCGTCGTCCGCGCCGAATGCTGCTTCCTTTCAAGAGCCTCCGGAGCGGCGAGCCGTGTGCCCTGCGCCCGTGCTCCCCACGGATCAGTCTCAGGGTGGATTGCCGTTGGTGCCTGAGCGCCCGAATTTACTCTCCCGCATTCCCGACACCGTTGGGCGCATTTGGAACGCATTCGTCTATCTTTCGCTACTTGTTTTCTTTGCCGGAAGCCATTTTGCCGTTTTTCATCCTACGGGCGCCAACCAAAACTACCCGATGTGGTTTCTCGCGATTGAGTATTTTATCTTCGTCGACGGTCTCGTAGTGCTCATCCATTTTGTGATGCTCGACAAACGCCGCCTTCGCCGGCGGTTTGAGCTACTCGATAGATACCGCGGTAAAAAGCTTGCAAAGCTCTGGCTCAAGGCTATGGGTGTGCTCTTGTTGGCAATGATTATCATTGTTGCCATTGCAAACGCGACTGGCGTCGTCGATACCTCCGTCGCGTAAAAGAAAAAGGGCCCCAATTGGGGCCCTTTGACGTTGATCTTAGATGCGGTTCATCTGGGTTGCAACCTTGTTGTACCAGTCCTGCCACGTGGGCGGGCAGTACTTTTTGGCGGCTGCCGGGGTAAGCGTGGAGCCATAGTTGGCGCCCAGGTAGGCAACGTGGGCGGAGACGCCCTCGCTCCAGCTACCAAAGCTACGCCAACCACCGCCGCGGGCACTCCAGCCCCAGGCGTTATAGGAGCCGGCACAATAGAGGCCCTTGCTGCTCTCGATGCAGGCGATGGCGGGAGACCAGCGAGGGTCAACACCGGTGTTCCAGGCTGCCACGGCAAAGTTGTAACCCTGGCCTGCCATGGGGGAGCCGGCGAGGTAGTTGTCGATGCGACTCGTCCACTCGTTGATAAACGAGTCGTAATCGGAGTTGCCGGTATTGGAGTTGTTCACCGTGGTGTCGATAGTGGTGTTGGCGTTATTGGCCTGGATCTTGACGTTTTCCACGCTGGTGACCGTGCCGGTATAGGTTTCCTGGGCTCCGCCGATTTCGTTCAGGTTATAGGTGTTCGGGGAACCGAAGTTGGTGCAGGAAGTAATGGACAGCGCCATGGCTGCACAGCCGATGGTAAGAATGGAAGCTGTTTTCATGATGACGATTTATAAAATGGGTTGAAGGTTAAGATCAAGTAATTTCGCAGTCAACGGAAGGGGCGCGGCTGCCCTCTTCCGGCGGAGAAAACCCTTGCCGGAAGGTTCCGGCAAGGGTTCTTATTTATTTTAACGGTCCGTTGGGTCAGGCCTTGGGGGCTTCTCCCTTTTTGGGGCAGTCGCAGGGCTTTTCCCCTTTGCTGCAAGGCTGGCCGCATTTTTCTGGGCATTTGCCTTCCTTGGCGCATTTCCTGGGGCACTTTTTGTCTTTCTTGCAGCACTTCTGGGC
>URWZ01000219.1 GCA_900551625.1 uncultured Collinsella sp. | reverse complement strand
AGATGAAGCGGGGCTATGCCCCAAAGCAACGGTATATGGTTCGTTTCATCTGCGTTTTCCGTCGCGAAGCTTAAAAGCTATTATGCGAAACCGACCCTCCGATTGCAAGCGATGAGGTCGGATTATGGCTCGAAAACTGCTGCTTGTCGGTCATAAGGTCAAAAAATGTTGCCGAGTGGCGCCGTAAAGAAAGGGCCGGGGCATAAACCCCGGCCCGATTGCCCGTTCTTATGGCGATATAGCGTGCGGCTTTTGGTCTAAAACGTCTGCTCGTAGTCGCTGTGCTTTTTGGCCGAACGCACCAGGAACTCCTGGTTGGTGTTGGTGCCCTTAAGACCCTTGATAAACGATGCGGCCGCGCGCTCGGTGTTGTTCATGCCGGCGAGAATGCGACGCAGGCCGAAGACAAACGGGCGCATCTGCTCGTCGACCAGCAGGTCCTCGTTGCGCGTACCGGAGGCAACGGGGTCGATGGCCGGGAAGATGCGGCGGTCGGCAAGATCGCGGTCGAGCTTGAGCTCCATGTTGCCGGTGCCCTTAAACTCCTCAAAGATGACCTCGTCCATCTTGGAGCCGGTATCGATGAGGGCGGAGGCGAGGATGGTGAGCGAGCCGCCGTTTTCGATATTGCGGGCTGCACCCAGGAAACGCTTGGGCGGATAGAGAGCTGCCGAATCGACGCCGCCCGAAAGGATACGACCCGAGGCGGGTGCCGCCAGGTTGTAGGCGCGGGCAAGACGCGTGATGGAGTCGAGCACCACCACGACATCGCCGCCCAGCTCCACAATGCGCTTGGCGCGTTCGATGACGAGCTCGGCCACGCGGGTGTGGTTCTCGGCAGGCATATCGAAGGTCGAGGCCACGACCTCGCCCTTGATGGAGCGCTGCATATCGGTGACCTCTTCGGGGCGCTCGTCGACGAGCAGGCAGATGAGGTGTACCTCGGGGTTGTTGATCGAGATGGACTGGCAGATCTTCTTAAGGATCGTTGTCTTGCCGGCCTTGGGCGGCGACACGATCAGGCCACGCTGGCCCTTGCCGATCGGCGACACGATATCGATGGCGCGACCGGTAATGGAATCCTTGCCGTGCTCCATACGCAGCGGCTCGTTGGGATAGACCGGGGTAAGGTCGCCGAACTTGGGGCGGTTGCGGATCTGCTCGGGATCCATGCCGTTAACGGTCGTGATCTTGGCGAGGCCGGCTCGCTTGTCGCCGCCACGCGAGGGGCGCAGCGAACCCTCGATGACATCACCCGTGCGCAGGCGTGCGGAGCGGATGAGGTAAGCGGGGACGAAGGCGTCTTCGTTGGACTTCATGTAACCGTGGGCATGGATGATGCCGGAGTTGTCCGGGCGAATCTGCAGGATGCCCTTAATATCGCGGAAGCCCTCGGCCTTCGCGGCGGTCGTGTAGATCTCCTCGACAAGCTCGGCCTTCTTCTTGCCGGTCGTCTCGATCTCGAACTCTTTTGCCTTCTCGCGCAGCTCGGCGACCTTCATGGCCGCAAGCTCCTCGCGCGAAAGCGTGGGCTCGGTGGGAGCGGCGTTGCGCTCCTTGTTGCGCTGTTTGCGGTCGCGCTGACGGCTGCGGCGGTCGTTGTTGCGATCGTCCTTGCGGTCGCTGCGCTCGTCGTTGCGCTTGTGCTGACGGCGGCTGGGGCGGGCGCCCTCTTCGGTCTCGGTGCCTTCGGCAGCCGCGGCTGCGGTTACATCGGTGCCGGACGGAGCCTCGCCCTCTGCCTTGGCGTCGGCGTTGGCATGGTTGCTAGGTTCGGCGTCGCCCTGCTGCTCGGCACCCTTGGCCCTCGCGGACTTCTTGCGCGTGCGCTTGGGCTTCTCAGTTGCCGGCTGGTCGACGTTCTCGGCCTCGGAAGCGGCATCGGCGTTTGCCTCGGAGGACTTGTCGTCGACGGGCTTAGCCTCAGCCTTGACCTTCGCCTTCGTCGAGCGCTTTGCCGCGGTGCGACGGCTGCGGCCGGGACGGACATCGGCGGGCTCGGCATCGGCAGATGCGGGAGCCTCGGTGGACGGAGCGTCCTGGACCGGGGCATCGACCGTGGCCGTAGGCTCGGCCGTCACCGCTGCGCCCTGGGCAGCAGCTGCTGCGGCAGCGGCTTTCTCGGCCTCAACATACGCCTTGGGCTTGCGGCCACGACGATGCGGGCGCAGAGCCGGATCAACGACGGGAACCTCGTTGACCTCAGCGTGCACGACGGGCTCAGCGGAGGAAGCGCCCTCCCCTGCCGCAGAACGAGCCGGAGCTTCAGCGACCTCAGGAGTCAGCTGCTCGACGGGCTGCTGCGTCTTGGCTGCCGCACGGCGACGCGTGCGCGGTGCCGTCTTCTCGGCCGACTGTTCGGCAGCAGGAGCCTCGGGGGTGACCGGCGCAGCGAGCTCAGTCAATGCCGCGGCCTCGCGCTCGGCAGCGCGACGGCGGGCACGCACAACCTGGGCCTCGCTAATCTGCGCCAGTGCACGGGCCTGCGCGACCTCATCGGAAATGAGGGCCGAAGCATCGGTGGCAACGGGGCGCTTCGCGCGCGTGGTGCGCGTCGTACGACGCTTGGGCTTTTCGGCATCCTCGCCGTCCGCAGCAGGCTTGGCCAAACGACGCGTGCGCTTAGGCTTAGCGGGAGCAGCCTCCTCGCTAGCAACGGGCGTGGTGGGCGCGGCGGCCTTAAGCGCCTCGGGAGCCGAGACCTGCGCCGGCGCGGAAAGCACGGCCTGGTCCGACGTAACCGGTGCAGCGGGAGCCGTTTGCGTCGTCGTTATTTCGTTTTCTTGTTGTTGATCAGACACAGTGTTTGCTCAACTTTCTTTTCAAGCCCTGTGATCACATGCTCCCTGCATAAACCTTCAGGGCGGCTAAACAGTCTAGCTCCGTCAAATACCGACGGACATCATTGATCTGTATAGAGATGATTGCGTTATATACGCAGCGTTAGTGTAACACAACCGCAACCACCTGCAACTTAGTCATCGGGAACGTTCTTAAACGACTAGTCAAAAGGGATGCTCTTTACAAAGTT
>URWZ01000218.1 GCA_900551625.1 uncultured Collinsella sp. | reverse complement strand
AAATTCGAAGAACTCTTTTCATCGGAGCCTTACGATTCGCGAGCCGGGGATCCGGACAGCGATACCCCCAGATACCAGTTTGGAATCGTCGACCAATTTGAGGATTTCTGTTCCCTGCAGCAAGCCAAGGAAGAGGAAGTTGGTCTATCCCGCATGACGGCAGGTTTTGCGTGGAAGTGGGAAACGAAGAAACACAAAGATGCGTTCGACATCGTCATTGAGGGCGTCCCTAAACGTTGGAACTCGAGTCAAAAGGATTGGGTTAACTCCCCCAACGCCGTCAACGAGGTCGGATGCATCCACACGGTACAGGGCTACGACCTCAACTACGGCTTCGTAATTCTGGGGCCAGACATTTACTACGACACCGACAAAGGGGGCGTCTGCGTTAACAAGGCAAACTTCAAAGATACCGTCGCAAAGAAAAAGGCAAGCGACGACGACCTACGAAAGATTATCGTCAACGCCTACTACGTTCTCATGACGCGCGGCATGTTGGGAACGTATCTCTATGTGTGCAATACGGCGCTCAAGGAGTATTTGTCACGGTATATCCCGGTGATATAGACCTAACGACCGCCCTCCCCCATGTAACCATCCTGTAAATCATAGCGGCGCACTCGAGTTTTACCGTGATGCGGTCGCGCCTGGCGCTCCACTATGCTAAAGTATCCCGAACGTTCAAACGACTACGAGGGGGAACTAGAAGATGGCACGTGTGCACAACTTCTCAGCTGGCCCGGCCGCGCTGCCTACAAGCGTGCTCGCCGAGATCGCCGACGAGATGATGGACTACCGCGGTTGCGGCATGTCCGTGCTCGAGATGAGCCATCGATCTAGCATGTACCAGCAGATCATCGACGACGCCGAGGCAACCCTGCGCCGCCTGATGAGCATCCCCGACAACTACCGTGTCCTGTTTTTGCAGGGCGGCGCCACGCTGCAGTTTGCGGGCATCCCCATGAACCTCATGCGCCGCGGCCGCGCCGGCTACGTCGTGACCGGCAACTTTGCCAACAAGGCGTACAAGGAGGCCGCCAAGTACGGCGAGACCGTGCTGCTCGCGAGCTCCGAAGACACCAATTTCGACCACATTCCCAACATGGCCGACATCAACACGCGCATTGCCGCCGAGGCCGCGGGCGATGGGCTCGACTACGTCTACATCTGCCAGAACAACACCATCTTTGGCACCATGTACCACGGGCTGCCCGATTGCGGCGATGTGCCGCTGGTCGCCGATGTCTCGAGCTGCTTTCTGTCGCAGCCGCTCGACGTCGAGCGATACGGGCTCATTTACGCCGGCGCGCAGAAAAACGCCGGCGCCGCGGGCGTGACCGTGGTCATCGTGCGCGACGATCTCATCGCAGATGGCCCCGCCTTTGCGCAGACGCCGCAGTACCTGGACCTTAAGACCCAGGCCGCCAAGGGCTCCATGCTCAACACGCCCAACACCTTTGGCATCTACGTGTGCGGCAAGGTGTTCCATTGGGTGGAGCAGACCGGCGGACTCGCCGCCATGGCCGAGCGCAACTGGGCCAAGGCCAACCTGCTCTACGACCTGCTCGAGCACAGCAAGCTTTTCCATGGCACCACGCAAGCCGACAGCCGCTCCATCGCCAACGTCACATTCCGCACCGGCGACACCGAACTCGACGCGGCCTTTGTCGCAGGCGCGGCCGAACACCAGATTCAAAACGTCAGGGGCCATCGCCTGGTGGGCGGCATGCGCGCCAGCGTCTACAACGCCGTAACCATGGAAGACGTGCAGGCCCTGGCCTCGTACATGAAGGACTTCGAAGCGCAGCATAGTTTGACTCCGCAATCTAACTAGCCCGCAACCCGCGGGCCGACCAGCCACTTCAAACCACTTGTTTTAAACAAACCTGCTAAGGAGTTTTTCATGCGCAAGATTAAGACCATCGACGACATCACTAAAGACGGCAAAGTCGAGTTTGGCGAGGGCTACGAGTTTGTGGACACCGCCGAGGAGGCCGACGCCATCCTGATGCGCTCGACCGACCTGCACGGCTACGAGCTGCCCGAGGGCATCCGCGCCATCGCCCGCTGCGGCGCCGGCGTCAACAACATCCCCATCGAGGAGTACGCCAAGAAGGGCGTCGTCGTCTTTAACTCCCCCGGCGCCAACAGCAACGCCGTCAAGGAGCTCGTCCTGGGCATGCTGGTGCTCTCGAGCCGCGGCGTGGTGCAGTCGATGAATTGGGTGCGCGACAACGCCGACGACCCCGAGATTCAGGTCGACGCCGAAAAGGCCAAGAAGGCCTTTGTGGGCCGCGAGCTCAAGGGCAAGCGCATCGGCGTTATCGGTCTGGGCAACGTGGGCTCCAAGGTCGCCAACGCCTGCGTCGATCTGGGCATGGATGTCTACGGCTACGATCCGTTCATTTCCGTCGAGCACGCGTGGGTGCTGAGCCGCGAGGTGCAGCGCGTGGGCACGCTCGAGGACCTCTGCCGCGGCTGCGACTACCTCACCGTGCACGTGCCCAGCAAGGCAGACACCATCGGCATGATCAGCACCGAGCAGATTAACCTGCTGGCGCCCGACGCCGTGCTCATCAACTACGCGCGCGAGACCACCATTGACGAGGACGCCGTCGACGCCGCCCTGCGCGAGGGCAAGCTTAGCTGGTTTAGCTGCGACTTTGCCACGCCCAAGACCGTCAAGATGCCCAACACGTTTATCACCACGCACTCGGGCGCCGGCACTGGCGAGGCCGAGGCCAACTGCGCCGATATGGCCATCAGCGAGCTCAAGGATTACCTGGAAAACGGCAATATCGCGCACAGCGTCAACTACCCCGCCTGCAGCATGGGCAAGGCGCGCGCCGCGAGCCGCATCGCCTGCCTGCACGCCAACGTGCCCAACATGATCGGCCAGATCACGGCCATTCTCGCCAAGGACAACGCCAACGTGCAGCGTATGACCAACGAGTCCGCTGGCGAGAACGCCTACACCATGTTCGACACCGACGAGCACCTGAACAGCCTGTCTCTTATACACATCTGACGCTGCCGACGATATGCAGTGTGTAGAT
>URWZ01000217.1 GCA_900551625.1 uncultured Collinsella sp. | reverse complement strand
CTGCACTAGGAAAAAGTGCAAGTGGGACTATAGTAACGCCGATGTCCATTTTTACAATAACCTGGCGGGTTTTTTAATACTGAACCGGATGGGCGGTGCTGAGGAACGACGGACGGTAACGGGGCTTACGCTGCGGGCGCGGGGCTGTCTTCTTCGTCTAGCGCGGCAAAGAGTTTCTTGCCGTCGAGCAAACGCGTGCTGACGTTTCTCATGCGGCTGACCTCAACGGTGCGCAGGGTGTCGTCGGCGCCTCGGGTGTCGTAGACCGTTCCCAGCAGATACGAGACGCCATCGCGCTGCCTGATGGCAAAGGGCCGGACCGTCATCCGCACCACCTCGATTTCGCCTCGGGTCAGGACGTTTGAGATGTCAAAGCTGACAGTTGTTCCATGGTCGATGGCCTGTTCGACGAGCTCGCACGTGTCGATACGCTTGGCGTGCGAACGCGTTGTCTTGACGGGTGCGTCGTTGGCGGCCGGTGCCGGTTCGGGCATATCGAGATAGTCGCGAACATCGGCGCTCGCCATGGCGACCAGGTGCTGCGCCATGCTCTTTCGAATGGCTATGGGCGTCGATCGGTTGCGCATGACCATGCCGTGGAGCCGTATGATCTCTTCGTCAGCAAGCGGGCGGGTGAGGAGCCGATAGCCCACGCCGCGCTTATAGTCGATTTCGTATCCGGCGTGACGAAGTGCAGATATCGAGGTATAGATGCTGCGGCGTGCCGCCGAGATGGGCATGCGGGCGGGGTCGTCGGGATGGGCGAGGCGCCGGATCAGCTCATCGGAAAGCATGGCCTTGTCCTCGCCGGTGTTCTCGCTTAATAGTTGCAGGATGCGAACGGCGCGATAGGCTGCCATCGAGGCGGAGCCCCTGGTCGTGGTCTCGTAGTTTTCAACAACGGCTTCGGTCATAGCGCCCACGTCCTTTCCTTTTTTGGTGATGGCAGATCAGAGCCTAGGGTGCGGAGTCTGGCCAAGGACGCGTGACGCCTTGGACGGTCGATGGTTGCCGGCAAACGGCGGGTCGAGTTTTCAACAACCCTGCCTAACTGACCAAAACCTTGCCAAAAGCTTGACGGATGCTGTTGAAAAAAGCGTCTCTCGACCGATGTCGAGAGACGCTTGTGCGATGAGCGTTGGCGTGTGGCGACGCGAGCTAACGTCCGACGATTAGAAGTCGGCGTTGCCCACGGTGCGCGGGTGCGGCAGGACGTCGCGGATGTTGCCCACACCGGTGAGGTACATCACCAGGCGCTCGAAGCCCAGACCGTAGCCGGCGTGCTTGCAGGAACCGTAGCGGCGCAGGTCCAGATAGTACTTGTACTGCTCGGGATTCATACCCAGGTCCTTGATACGGGCCTCGAGCAGATCCAGGCGCTCCTCGCGCTGGGAGCCACCGATGATCTCGCCGATGCCCGGCACCAGGCAATCGGCGGCGGCGACGGTCTTGCCGTCGTCGTTCATGCGCATATAGAAGGCCTTGATCTCTGCCGGGTAGTCGGTTACAAAGGTCGGGCGCTTAAAGTGCTCCTCGGTCAGGAAACGCTCGTGCTCGGTCTGCAGGTCGATGCCCCAGCTGACGGGGTAATCAAACTGGTGACCAGCAGCGACTGCCTGCTCCAGGATCTCGACGGCCTCGGTGTAGGTGACGCGGGCAAAGTCGGAGTTTGCCACGTGGTCCAGGCGCTCGACCAGGCCCTTGTCCACAAACTTGTTGAGCATGTTGAGCTCGTCGGGGCAGGTGGCCATAACGTCCTTGAGGACGTACTTGAGCATGGCCTCGGCGTTATCCATGTAGTCGTTCAGATCGGCAAAGGCCATCTCGGGCTCGATCATCCAAAACTCGGCGGCGTGGCGCGTGGTGTTGGAGTTTTCGGCGCGGAAGGTGGGGCCAAAGGTGTACACGTCGCCAAAGGCCATGGCAAAGTTCTCGGCATTGAGCTGGCCGGACACGGTCAGGCTCGCATGCTTGCCAAAGAAGTCCTGGCTCCAGTCGACCTCGCCGGACTCGGTGAGGGGCGGGTTTTTGGGGTCGAGCGTGGTCACGCGGAACATCTCGCCGGCGCCCTCGCAGTCACTCGTGGTGATGATAGGGGTGTTGACGTAGACAAAGCCCTGCTCCTGGAAGAAGCGGTGGATGGCGGCAGCTGCGACAGAGCGGATGCGGAACACGGCGCGGAACAGGTTGGTGCGCGGGCGCAGGTGCTGCTGGGTGCGCAGGAACTCGACGGTTGCGCGCTTCTTCTGCAGCGGGTAATCCGGGGCGCTGACGCCCTCGACCTCGATGGAGGTGGCAGAAAGCTCGAAAGGCTGGGGCGCATCGGGGGTCAGCTTGACGGTGCCGGTGCAAATGAGTGCGGCCGAGACGTTTTGGTGGGCGATCTCGTCGTAGTTGTCGAGTGCCTCGCGGTTCATGACGACCTGCAGGTCGCGGAAGCAGCTGCCGTCGTTGAGCGTAACAAAGCCAAAGTTCTTCATGTCGCGGACGGACTTGACCCAGCCGGCAACGGTGAC
This sequence comes from uncultured Collinsella sp., assembly GCA_900551625.1. Taxonomy (GTDB): domain Bacteria; phylum Actinomycetota; class Coriobacteriia; order Coriobacteriales; family Coriobacteriaceae; genus Collinsella. The sequence goes on along the minus strand of URWZ01000217.1, from coordinate 566 downwards.
GGTCTGGCCACCGAGCGACTCGGCATCGGCATAGAGCTGCGCGATTTTGGTGCGGTTCACGTATCCTCCCATAACGGTTGAATGATAGTTATCCATACAGTTCGATATTCTAGCAGCTCGGCTCATTTGGGCTATACAGATAAGGCATTGGCGGGATGGTTTTTCAAGCGAAAAGCGCCCGCGGCCAAATGGTCGCGGGCGCTTGACGAGGTGCCTTTTGGCTGTGTGGCGCGGGGCCTGACTACTTGGTCTTGGCAACCAGCAGCGGGTCGCCAAGCTTGACGAGCGGGTTGCCGCCGATAAGCGTTCCAGACTCGCCGACATGGTCGATGCTCTTGAGGCGATCGAGCTCAGAGACGATGACGGTCACGATGTCCTCGTGACCAGCGGCCTTGATGGCGTCGCGGTCGAAGCTGATGAGCGGCTGGCCCGCCTTGACCACATCGCCCATCTCGACAAAGCGGGCGAAACCCTTGCCGTTCATTTCCACGGTGCCCAGGCCAACATGGATGAACACGCGAAGACCGTCCTCGGTGATCATGCCAATGGAGTGGTTAGTGACGGTG
>URWZ01000216.1 GCA_900551625.1 uncultured Collinsella sp. | reverse complement strand
GCGCCGGCCAACACGGCCAGCACCGACGCGCCGGCCATCGCGCTGATCCTGCCCATCGTGCCCGTTGTGCTGAAGATCGCGCTGGACTTCTCCGTTATCGGCGGCTTCGTCATCGCCGGCTTCCTGGCGCTGTTCATCTGCGGCAAGATGAAGGGCGGCTTCGTCGCCAGCTGCCAGCTGGTCAACAAGCTGTACTACGACGGCGTCGTGGACACCGCGCCGCTGGTCGGCTTCCTGCTGACGCTGCCCATGTTCAACCAGGTGGCGAACCTGGCCTCCCCGTACTTCAAGGCCATCCTCGGCTCCGTGATGCCCCGCACCGAGCTCGTCGTGTGCATCGCGTTCGCGGTGCTGGCGTGCCTGGGCCTGTTCCGCGGCCCGCTGACCGTGTTCGGCGCGGGCACCGCCACCATGGCCATCCTGATGGCGCTGGACGTGTTCCCCATCGCGCTGCTGTTCCCGCTGGTGGCGCCCTGGCGGTCGACCGTGTTACATTCTCCGAGCTCGTCGAGGCTGAGGTTGCCGCCCGCCCCAATATCGAGGTCGTCCACGGCGAGGTCACCCAGATTCCCGAGGGTCATGTGGTTATCGCCGCGGGCCCCCTATGCTCGCCGGCATTGAGCGAGGAGGTCATGAAGCTCGTCGGTGGTGACGCCCTGGCGTTCTTTGACGCGGCCGCCCCGATTGTCGATGCCTCTACGCTCGATATGGACGTGCTGTTCTCGCAGTCGCGCTATGAGGAGCAGGGGAGTGGCGACTATCTCAATGCCCCGCTCAACAAGGAAGAGTACGAGGCCTTTATCGAGGCGCTTACCACGGCCGATCGCGTGGTGCTCAAGGATTTTGAGGGCGGGGACCTGTTCCAGGCCTGCCAGCCTGCCGAGGAGGTTGCGCGCACAGGCAAGGATGCCATCCGCTTTGGCGCCATGAAGCCCGTCGGGCTCACCGACCCGCGCACCGGTCGCCGTCCCTGGGCGGCAATTCAGCTGCGCGCCGAGAACAAGGAGAAGACCGCCTATAACCTGGTTGGCTTCCAGACCAACCTGACCTTCGGCGAACAGAAGCGCGTCTTCCATATGGTTCCCGGCCTGGAGAACGCCGAGTTCTTCCGCTACGGCGTTATGCACCGCAACACCTTTGTCGATGCTCCGCACGTGCTCGACGACACCTTTGCCGTTCCCGGCACGAGCGTGCGTCTTGCCGGTCAGATTACTGGTACCGAGGGGTACATGGAGGCCGTGGCGACGGGTCTGCTCGCTGCGCTCAACACCTATGCCGAGGCCATCGGGGCCGCGGGCGTCGAGCTGCCGCGCGTGGGCGCCCTGGGCGCGCTTGTGGGGTATGCGACCGATCCGGCTACGGTGGGCTACCAGCCCATGCACGTCAACTTTGGTCTTGTGCCGCCGCTCGAGGACGGTAAGCGTCGCAGCAAGCGCGATCGTTACCAGGCTTACGCGGACCGCGCCCTCAAGGCCCTGGATGCCTATCTGGAATCGCGCTCCGATCTGTTTGGAGGCGAGAGGTCATAGCTTTTGACCTGTACGATGCCGTCGACTCGTTCATTGCCCACATTGCACGCGTCGAAGGACTCGCTCCCAATACGGTAACCGCCTACACCTCGCGGCTCGAGCGCTTCGCCGCGTGGTGCGACCGCGAGGGCATCGACGCTCGCGCCGCCGACGTGCGGACCGTTCGCTCCTATTTGGCCGAGCTGTCGCGTGGCCAGGTGGCGGCTCGGACCCTTGCGGCACACCTGTCTGCCATACGCTCGCTCTATCGGTGGATGGCTGCCGAGGGAATCGTCGAGGGCGATGCGGTCTCGGCGATATCCTCGCCCAAACTGCCGCGCGATCTTCCCGGCGTGCTGACGACCCGGCAAGTCGAGTCGTTGCTCAAGACCCCGGACACCTCGACGCCTGCGGGGCTGCGAGATGCGGCTATGCTCGAGCTGCTCTATGCCTCCGGCGCTCGAATCTCGGAGCTCGCGGCGCTCAACGTGGAGTCCATTGCTTGGTCAGAGCGAACGCTGCGACTTTGGGGCAAGGGGAGCAAGGAGCGTATCGTGCCCCTCTATCGGCGCGCTCTCGAGGCGACTCGCCGCTATATTGAGGAGGGGAGGCCACATCTCCTTGTGCAGGCAAAGCGTGTCGATAGTGCGAACGGCGTGCATCCGCTGTTTATCTCGGCGCGCGGAAACCGCATGAGTGCCGCCATGCTGAGGAGGCGTTTCCACATGCTTGCGGCACTTGCCGGCATTCCTGCCGACATCGCCCCGCATGCGATGCGCCACACCTTTGCGACCGACCTGCTCGAGGGCGGCGCGGATCTGCGCTCGGTTCAGGAGCTGCTGGGGCATGCGAGCTTGTCCACGACGCAGATCTATACGCACCTCACGCCCGACCGACTCAAGCGTGCCGTGAGTCTGGCACACCCCCGCGGCGAGTAGGAGAAGGGCCTCCCGCGCCGCACCGAGGTGTGTGGTTTTGATTGCGGGTTGGCAGGAAGAGGCAATCCTGCTATCATTCATCGGGTTGCTTCACGGCAACAGGTTTTTATCACGCACGCGCGGCTACTTCATACCGTGGTGCCCGGGCTTTGGTAGCACATGTCCGGGTTGGTTTTGGAGGATGACCCCGCGCGGAGGCAAACCACAGGAGGTTTAATATGGCTACCAAGATTAATATCCGCACCCTGCTCGAGGCCGGCTGCCACTTCGGTCACCAGACCCGTCGCTGGAACCCCAAGATGAAGCCGTTCATCTTCGGTGAGCGCAACGGCATCTACATCCTCGACCTCAAGCAGACCATCCTTGACGCCGATCAGGCCTACACCTTCGTCAAGAACGTCGCCAAGGGCGGCAACGTGCTGTTCGTCGGCACCAAGAAGCAGGCTCAGGAGGCCGTTAAGAACGCCGCTGAGCGCGCCAACATGCCTTACATCAACCAGCGTTGGCTCGGCGGCATGCTGACCAACTTCGTCACCATCCGCTCCCGCATCAACCGCATGGAGGAGCTCGAGGCCATGGTCGAGGATGGCCGCATGGCAGTGCTGCCCAAGAAGGAGCAGGCTGTGCTCGGCAAGGAGC
>URWZ01000215.1 GCA_900551625.1 uncultured Collinsella sp. | reverse complement strand
AGTTGGAGATGCAATCGTAGCCGGTATCGGGGCCGAGCTTGGCAAACATGGCGCGGTTGTTGTCGCGCTTGCAGCCAAAGTGCAGCTGCATGACCCAGCCCAGACGGACATACTCGCCGGCAACGAACTGCATAAAGGCAGTCTTGTACTTGAGGATCTCTTCCTCGGTAAGCGGCTTGGCAGCCAGACCCTTGGCAAAGATGGCCTCGATCTCGTCGGCGGTAGCCGGGGCGTACATAACGTAGTCGAGTGCATGGTCGGATGCGCGACATCCCAGCTCGTGAGCAACGTCGTAGCGCTTGGAGATGGCGGCCTTCATGCCCTCGAAGTCGCTGACCTCAACGCCGGCAACCTCGGAAAGGTGCTTGCAGTAGTCGGCGAACTCCTGGCCACGCTCGATGCGCAGGGCGGCATCGGGGCGCATGGCGGGAACGACCTGGACGTCAAAACTGTCGTCGGCGGCAATCTTCTTGTGCCACTCAAAGCTGTCGGCGGGGTCGTCGGTAGTGCAGATCATGCGGACGTTGGACTGCTTGATCAGGTTACGGCAGGTAAAGCTGGCCTCGGCGAGCTTAGCGTTGGCAAGGTCCCAGACCTCCTGGGCGGTCTTGCCGTTGAGGACGCCCTCGTAGCCAAAGTAGCGCTTAAGCTCCAGGTGGCTCCACTCAAAGACGGGGTTGCCGACGCAGCGACCCAGGGTCTCGGCCCACTTTTGGAACTTCTCGCGAGCAGGGGCGTCGCCAGTGATAAAGCGCTCGTCGACGCCGTTGGCACGCATCAGGCGCCACTTGTAGTGGTCGCCGCCCAGCCAAACCTCGGTGATGTTCTCGAAACGCTTGTCCTCCCAAATCTCCTTGGGAGAAATGTGGCAGTGGTAGTCGACGACGGGCATGCCCTCGGCAAAGTTGTGGAACAGCTCCTCGCCGGTCTTGGTGCTCAGCAGGAAATCCTGATCGTCCATGAAGTTTTTCATCAAACAACCCCTTTGTTTGCGGAGCGGGCGCACAATACGCTCGTCATCCTCTAGGTGAACGTTCACCATACTAATCCATTACGACTCAAAAGGTGAACGTTCACCTAACAACCATGGGGTGAACGGTAGGTTTTGCCCGTTCAACGGTTGCCGGAGCTGTGACTTGCATGCATTGCGGACCGGTTGGCGTCCCCGAACACCGAACTTGAGCGCTTTTGCTCAGGTGGGTCATGTCCCGACGTACATTTTTGGGAGTATTCAGCATTGGAGCGCGCCGTGCGCCATCCTCAGCGTCCTATTTGGAACGCAGATAGCGCCCGATCGGCATAAAAAGTGCCCCCGATGGCAAATTACGCCATCGGGGGCACTTAAAACAGTCGTTCTAGCCTCTTTCGGGACACGCCATTGCTGAATACTCCAAAAAATGCACGTCGCAAGAGGGGGTACCTGCTCAAACGGCTAAATACCCGCAAGTTCGCAGTAGCGGTCGACGTTGCTGCCAAACACCATCTCGACGGCGCCCTTCTGGACGGGCACCGTCGGGGTCCTTCCCCACAGCAGATAATCGCCCAGCGTCTTAGCGCCGCGATACGCCAGGCTCGTCGGGTCCTTATAGACAATATTGGTAAAGATACCGCGGCGCAAGGCCAGAGCACTTTCGGGAAACAGGTCGTTGCCGATCACCATGACCTGACCGGCCTTGCCGGTCGAGACGAGCGCGTCGGCAACCACTTCGGAACCAACGGCAAAAACGCTACAGATAAGTTCGGGGGCGTCCGGCGCACTCAAGCGCTTTTCGAGCTCATGCTCGAGTTGTTTGACTTGCGCATGGGCACCTGCAAGATCCTCAACCTGCCATGGAATATCACGTTCGCGCAGGTAATTGTGGAAGGCGCGGGCTGTTAGATAGTGCGAATCGGTATATGGGTCGCCTGTCAAAAGGAGCACGCGGGCGTCGGCCCCAGAAGCATGGACCAGGTTTGCCGCCTGCTCGGCCATAAGGCTGCCTGCCGTCGAATAATCGGCCAAGCTCGCACCCAAACGATTCAAATGCGGACGGTCGCCGTCGACAAGCTCAATCGTCACGCCCGCCTCGGCGATCTGCCCCATAAGCTCAGTCGCACGATCGTCGCCCGGCGCATAGGCGAGCAAGCCATCAATCTTCTCGCCCACCTGCAGACGCTCGTCGATTTGCTCGAGTGCATCAGCGTAGCCGCCCACGCCAAATTCAACGCGCTCAACCGTAATGCCCCGGTCGATGACCTCCCGTTCAAAGCGATTGCAGCCTTCCCACAGGTAACGGAAAAAGTACGCTCCCTCGCGCGATGCGCGGGGCAGGCAAAACACCAGATTGATATCCTTGCGGCGCAGGCTTGAGGCACTTGTGTTGCGGTGATAGCCCATGGCCTCGGCCTTAGCGTTCACCTTGGCGCGCACGGATTCGCTCACGCCGGCCTTTCCCGTCAGAGCCTTGTGCACGGTATTGATGGAAACGCCAAGCTCGGCGGCTATGTCCTTCATGGTTACGCGAGCGCTCATGCGGTTACTCCGTTATAGATAAGTTGCCAATTAATAGTCCAGTTAACGATACCCCAAAAATACTCTTCGACTCGCCGTGCTCTCCCTCAAATGCACAAAGCGCCCCGCGAACGGATGCTCGCGGGGCGCTTGGATATCTGGACCTTATTTGATACCGCGGCCCAAGTCTTCGGCGATTTTGTCCACGCCCTTAAGTGCGGCGCACGTCTTTTTGTTGGAGCAATGCCCCGTGCAAACGCCACCCTGAGCGCAGTCGGCGCAGGTGCCCTTGCGGTAGACGCGCACGCATACCGCGACAAACGCAACGCCGATAACAGCCAGTACAACAATATCGATAGGTGCCATAGCAAGCCTCCTCTAGTTAACCATCACTTACTTTACCCCATTCTCCACCTACCAAAAAGGGACAGGTTTATTTTGGTCGGTTTTATCTGCGGAAACGCCACATCTCCCCCCACCAAAAAGCCCGAGTGTCGCTGGGACACCCGGGCTCGTGGAAAGGGGTTAATCCTTATTCGGACTTAGGCCTGTCTCTTATACACATCTCCGAGCCCACGAGACGCTACGCTATCTCGT
>URWZ01000214.1 GCA_900551625.1 uncultured Collinsella sp. | reverse complement strand
CGTAGCGTCTCGTGGGCTCGGAGATGTGTATAAGAGACAGGCAGAAAGCAGCCCGGTCGACGCATCCCAATAGCCATGACGAATCCACAGCAGGTCATCGGACGACTGCACCGCAAGCATCTGCTGCAGCAGCTCGCGATCGGCACCCACCGCTCCAACGCCATCGGCACAATCGACGCCATGCTCAAGCAAAAACGCGCGCGCCGCCTTCATCTCGATTCCAGCATGTACCAGCAGATACGGGCGCTCCTCGGTCTCGACCACCGCGTAGAGCGGCAGCGCGGCCATCCATCGCACGAGCTCCTCGTATGCCTCAAATTCCATGTCGTTGAGCTGCTCGCGCGTCGTCCAGCCACCGTTGATATCCCAGGTCTCGGCATCGAGCGGATCCTGACCAATGATGGCATCGAGCATGATCTGCTCGTGATTACCCTTGAGCACGTGGGCGTTGGGCAGCGAGCGCACGAGCTTAATAACGCCGACCGGATCGGGCCCGCGATCGATCATGTCGCCCAGCACGTACAGCGTGTCGTCGGACGTCAACGAGATCTTAGACAGGGCCTCGTCAAGCGCACGCACGTGCCCGTGAGCATCAGATGTCACATAGATCGCCATGGTACGCCTCTCCTTGCATTGCGGCCGAAGCCCGGTGCCGCAACTAAAACTTCAAGTTGAACTTAAACGTTACCCATTGTACTCCGTTGCAATAAAGCTGGAAAGGGTTTCCGAGCAGAGGCAAAGACGGCAGCCGTCTATGACGATATCGCGCACGCGCGCAATCCAACCCCATAAACCCACCATCTTTGGGTACAAATAACCGCAGACAACTGACCGTGCCACGCCAACCACCCAGGAGCGGACACTACCCATGAACCAGATACTTCTCTTTATCGGCCTCGTCATCATTTTGTGTCTGACCATCAAACCCGTCGGCAAAAAGCTCCCCTTCCCTACCCTGCTCATCTTTATCGCGCTCGGCATGCTGCTGGGCGTCAACGGGCCGGCGCACATCGACTTTAGCGACTACGCGCTTACCGAAACCGTCTGCAGTACGGCGCTGCTGTTCATCATGTTCTACGGCGGCTTTAACACCAACATCGACCGCGCCAAGCCCGTCGCCGCGCCCGCGGTACTGCTGAGCACGCTCGGCGTTATCGCCACCGCCGGCATCACGGGCGCCTTTGCGCATTTTGCACTAGGCTTCGACTGGATCGGCGGCCTGCTGCTGGGCTCGGTCGTGGCGTCGACCGATGCGGCGAGCGTCTTTAGCGTGCTGCGCGAGCACAACCTTTCGCTAAAGGGCGCGACTGACTCGCTGCTCGAGGTCGAATCGGGCTCCAACGACCCCGTCGCCTACATGCTTACCGCGGTGCTCGCGACCCTCGCGGCGGGCGGCGACATCGACATTCCCGTGCTGTTGGCCAAGCAGATCACCCTGGGCGTGGGACTGGGCCTTGCCATCGGCTGGACATCCAGCCGCCTGATTGAACGCGCGCACGCAACGGCCGAGGGCGCGCAGACCATCTTTTTGTTCGCCGTGGCGATCGTTGCCTACGCGCTGCCGAGCTACCTGGGCGGCAACGGCTTTTTGGCCGTATACCTGGCAGGCATTGTGCTGGGTGCAAGCGACATCACCGGCAAGGTCGAGATGGCCCACTTCTTTGATACCCTCACCGAAATGGCCGAGATGACCATCTTCTTTTTGCTGGGCCTGCTCGTCACGCCCGCGCGCCTGCCGCAAATGCTGTTGCCGGGCCTGGCGCTCATGGCGTTTATGCTCTTCGTGAGCCGCCCCATCGCCGTCGGCCTGCTGTTGGCGCCCTTTAAGACCAATCCTCGCCAAGTCGCGCTCGTAAGCTGGGCGGGTCTGCGCGGCGCGGCTTCGGTCGTATTCAGCCTCTTTGCCGTGGTGGTCGGTGTTCCCGGTGGGCACGATCTGTTTGACCTGGTGTTTGTGATTGCCGTGTCGAGCATTGTGGTGCAGGGATCGCTGCTGCCGGCGGTGGCGAAAAAGCTCGACATGATCGACGCGGAAGGCGACGTGCGCCGTACGTTTAACGACTACCGCGACGAGGACGGCATGTCGTTTGTCAAGCTCAAGGTGGGCGCGGGTCATCCGTTTGCCGGTCACTCGCTTGCGGACATTGGCAGCGTCACCGACATGCTCGTGGTCCTGGTGCTGCGTGACGGCGCACACCCCGTGCTGCCCAACGGCGATACCATAATTGAGGAAGGAGACCTTCTGGTGATGGCCGCGCCGACGTTTGAAGAGCGTGCCGAGGTTACGCTGCGTGAGGTCACCGTGACGCCCCACGGTCGCCTGGCCGGCCAGCGTCTTCGCGATGTGCCGCAAGGCAAGCACCCCTTTATCGTGGTGATGCTCAAACGCGACGGCCAAACCATCATCCCCGACGGCAATACCCTCATATACGCCGGCGACGAAGCCGTCATCGCCACGCTAGCGTCGTAGCCATCCCCACCCATAACTTGCGGTGAAATAGGGACTGAATAGGCCTTCTAGCAGCCTAAACAGTCCCTATTTCACCGCAAGTTATTGAGGGGATGGGGTTGAGGGGTGGCTATGGCTACCAGCCGTCGTCCGTATCATCGCCTGTGGCGAAGGCACGGAGGTCGAGGCCTTCGCGTTCGGCTCGGGCTAGGAGCTCTTGGGGCGACTCGTCCTCGATATCCATCACGTCGAGCATGGCAGCCGGAAAGCCCACGCCGGCCGCACTCCCCGCACGGTCGAGCAGGCTCTCGCGCAGCTGGTCTACATCAACTTCGATCTTCATGGTGAAACCTCCTACCAGGCAATCGCGACCGAACAAACCGCACACCCCAAATGATGTGCAATAAATCCCAGATACGGCCATAATAAAACAATGAACATCAGGGAGGTTGCGGACGATGGATAAGCTCGATGCCATGACGGAACATGTCAGGGACTTTTGTGATGCACGCGACTGGCGCAACTATCACACGCCAAAAGAGCTTGCCATAGGCATGGCAACTGAGTCCTCCGAGCTCCTTCAGCTCTTTCGTTTTGTGAGCGACGAGCGCATTGCAGAAATGTTCGAAGACACCGAGCAACGCCAAGCTATCGAAGAC
>URWZ01000213.1 GCA_900551625.1 uncultured Collinsella sp. | reverse complement strand
CTGCATATCGTCGGCAGCGTCAGATGTGTATAAGAGACAGTATAAGTTGAAGGCCACGTTATGTGGCCTTCTTTGTTTGCGGAAAGTGTGTCCCGGAATTCTTGTCTGGAATGGGATGCAGTTTCCGCTTGGGACCCGATTGGGAAAGTGTGTCCCACTATTCAGCTGGATTCCGGGATGTATTTTCCGGTTGAGGCTCGTTGGGAAAATGTGTCCCGTTCCGGGCGCTAATTGTGGGATGCAGTTTCCGCTTGCGGAGTCTCCACTCAACAGAAAACCCGGGTGGCCTGTTTTTTGGCTACCCGGGTTTTTGGGTTGTCGATATGTTCGACTGGCTACTAGTGGGTCTTGCGGCGCTTGATCAGCATGATGAGGGCTATCACTACGAGCGTTGCTCCCGCTGCTGCTGCGGTGGCGACTAGGGCGAATGTTTGGTCGCCGGTGTTTGCGAGGTTCTTCGCTGTGGTCGTAGTCTTGACCTTGGTGTCGGTCTTAGCTCCGTTGTCGGACTTGGGCTTGTCCGGGTTCGTCGGGGTCTCAGGAGTCTCGGGGTCCTTTGAGCCTTCGGAATCGGTTGGGCCGGCGGTGTTTACCAGCGTATGGTCCAGGAACTTCTTGGCGCCCGCACTTGCCTGTGAGAACAGGCGGCGCATGCGGATCGGGGTGGCGTTCACCGTTGTGGGCGCCGTCTCCTCGGCCTCGATATTCACGAGCGTCGTGCCGGTGTCGAGGCCCACGTCGTTGTATCCCACGTGGCAGTAATACTGCGCACCGTCATCGTCTGCGGTCAGGTCAATCTCGAGCTTTGAGGCCGTTCCAGCCGCGAGGTTGCCATCGGCACCCACGAGCTTAAACTCTGTCTCGCCGCGGCCCTTGCGGTACCACACATAGGTCGGTGCCAGCCCTGTTTCGCTATCGTCGGCACCGAGTTGCTTCACATGGCCAATCGCCGAGAGCGTCAGGTGGCTTCCCGCCGTGCGCTCAACCGAAGAGTCGTATCCAAAATCCGACCCCTCCGCAGCATCCGCCGCAGGTCCGCTCACGGTCATCGTCATGCCATCGGGCATGGTCTTGACCGTGATGATTGCCGAGCGAATACCTGTTTCGGTCGTGGATCCATTCTTAACGGCGGCGATGGCGAATCGATACTCCGTATTGGGCTGCAGCCCATCCCACTTGAGCGAGGTCTGCGTGTTGTCGGCAATCTTCCAGCTATTGACGACCGCATCCGCCGCATTGCTCTGCAGCATGCCCACGCCGTAGCTAAAGCCACTCTTGTTTGCGAGTACATCGTCCCAGCTAAACGTAACGCTGGTCGAATCGACGGCGTTTGCCGTAAAGCCCGTCACGGCCGGCGCGTCGGGCATCTCGACGTCCTTAACGTCATAGCCCACGATCCAGAACTGGTCGGTGTCCTTGGTGCCGAGCTTGTCGCCCGAGTCTGCCTCGAACTTGTCGACATCCACCGCGTTGACGCCCAGACGCCACACAAAACCGTACTTGCCCTGCGCGGCCTCGGGCAGGTTGTCGACGGTGCCGCCGTATTCGGTCGATTCACTCGAGGAGTTACCCGTAGTAAAGCCGGCGTTGGCACCAAAGCACAGGCCGCCAAACAACTCGTGCTTTGCGAGCTTCGCGCCCATGACAACGCTGCCGTTCAGCGTCAAGCCGAGCTCGAGCTCCTGCTCCTTGCCCTCCTCGACTTCGATGGTCTGCTCAATGCTCGCCCCCGACTGCGCGGCGGCGCCGTTAAACCCATCGTGCGTGTAGGCGCGCGTTACGCCAGGCTTGCCCAGGCCAAAGGAATCCCCAACGGGAGTCTCGCCGTTGAGCGTCGTTTGATAGGTTCCGGGTTCTCCCGACCGGTTGGTCAAAAAGTAGCTGAGCGGCGTCATATTGTGCTGTTTGGCAATGCGGTCATAGGCCTCGACATTAACGACCGAGGTCTGCGCGCCGAGCGACACGGGCGCCGCCATCACGCCCTTGCCACCAGTTTCCTCATTTTCGATCTCATACTCGTAATAGACCATCGGAATCGTGTAGAGCACGGCCTTGTCACCCTCGCCGGCATGCGACTCATAGCTTACGCTTGCGCTGACCGTGCGCTCGCTCCGGTAGTCATAGCATCCCTCGGCGGCAAAATCGACTGAAGCATTCATCGCGACCAGGGGCGGACCGGTCTGCACCTCGACGGCAACGCCCAACTCGGCGCCAATGGTATAGCCCTGGGATGTCCCCGTGCCCTTTTCCTCTCCGTATGACGTGCCGCCCAACACCAGATAGCCGTATGCCTGCTCCAGATCCTCAACATAGGGCGCATCCTGCAGCACGGCAAGCACACGCGGGTTGGTATAGACCTTGTAGCGGTCCTTGTACGTGATCTTGACGCTGTCGTTGTCGACATCGGGCAGCGCGAGCGAGATAAATGTGCCGTAGGTAGTGCCGCGACGGTTGCTCTCGCTAATCACCTGCTCCTCGCCGCGGCGCACCTTTCCGTTCTCGTCGAGCGAAAAATGCGAGGCGGTCATCCAATAGTAGTCATCGTTCTTGCGCAGGTCCTCGTCGCGGTGCTTGCCCACCACGGCGATAAAGCTCTCGTTATAGCGGTCCGAACCCGAGACGCTGCCCGCCTTGACGTCGCTGATCCACACCTGCTCTATACCCTTGTGGTCATGCTTGTTGCTGCTGTTGTATTGCTGACCGCTCATGCTCATGGTTCCGACCATGGACCCCAAGCCCTGAGCCCCGCTCTGTGCCGTGTTGCAGGCAAAGTCGCGGAACACATCGCCGCCCACGAGCACCTCGTCGACCGCCAGCTGCTCGGACGGGCCGTCAAGGTTGGCAGTGGCAAGGGCAATAGGCGCCAAGGTGCACGGATAGCGCTTATCCTGAGCGCTATCCTTCCATGCGCTGTTGGGCACATGCATCAGCCCATAGGAGGCGAGGAGCCCGTCTCTGTATTCCTTGCAATCGGAAAGCTTGAACTCGCCAGACTCCGAGTCAAAATACGCGTAGCGGTACAGCGCGCCGTACAGCCCCTTGCTGCCGTCAGAAGCGCCATAATCCTGTCTCTTATACACATCTGACGCTGCCGACGATATGCAGTGTGTAG
>URWZ01000212.1 GCA_900551625.1 uncultured Collinsella sp. | reverse complement strand
GCATATCGTCGGCAGCGTCAGATGTGTATAAGAGACAGGTTTACGGCGTTCGAATCGTCCGTCATTTGGTACAAGATGCCTGCTGCAGGCGGCAATAAGACGAGTCACGACTCGTATTGCTACCGCCGCTCGCTCGACGAGGCAAAGGCCGAGGCCATTTGGAAGTCAACGGGCCGCTTTGCATCCGCCCCGCGTGTGAGTGACGGCATCTTGACCATTTCCCCGCGTGTGCGCAACGACGAGGGCGTCTACTACGGCATGACGGCGATCGACCTGACGGACGGCAACAATACCAAGAGGGCTCAGCTGGTCCTTCCCTCATCGGTGTCTCCCTTCGAGGCCGTATATATGGGCGACACGTTTGTGTTCTCCATCGAGGCCACCTATAGCGGCGTGGGGAGCCTAGGCAACATGGGCACCTATATCGGTAACGAGAATGGGACGTTCCTATTCCTGTCGCGCGAGCCGCTTGCGTGTGCTGCCGGCAGAAAAGGCAAATATCTGGTTAAGGTTCAGGCATCGCATTTTCTGATCGATACCTCCGCCAAAACCTATGGTTCGCTGCTGTCGCCCGACCGCGCTCTCGAATATGGCGATTATCCAGCTACGGCGGGTAAATCGAATACGTTTTTAACCTATGCCACGGTGCGTAATAGCCAAGGAATTCCCGAGACGGTTACCGCCCGCCTGTTCTCTCTTTAGCGCCGAGGGGTTAAAAGGGCGCCAACGGGGGAATAAACGCGTTGTAATTGTGAGTGCCGCCCGCCGAGCCGCCGCACTGTAGCGGTGCTCGGCGGGCATAGGTGCGTTAAAATGGGCTTGTTCTTAGCTAATTGAGACAGGGGGGCCGTGTTATGGCTTCAGATGCAAAAAAGATTCTGCTGGTCGAGGACGAGAAGGCAATCCGTGACGCTGTCGCTGCCTATCTCGAGCGCGAGGGCTACTGGGTTGTTGGCGTCGGGGACGGCCAGTCTGCGATCGAGGAGTTCGAGAAGCACCAGTTCGACCTGGTTGTGCTCGACCTTATGCTCCCCAAGATTCCCGGCGAGCGCGTTTGCCGCACCATTCGCGACACCTCGGATGTCCCCATCATTATGCTGACGGCCAAGGGCGAGATCGAGGATCGCATCATCGGCCTTGAGCTTGGTGCCGACGACTACCTGATTAAGCCGTTCTCGCCGCGTGAGCTCGTCGCCCGCGTCCGCGCCCTGTTCCGTCGTGCTCACCAGGCAGACGAGCCCGCCGTTGAGGTGCTCGACTTTGGCGATCTGGTCATCGATATCTCGGGCCACAAGATCTTGGTCGAGGACAAGGAAGTAGACCTGACTGCTTCCGAGTTTAAGCTGCTCACCACGCTTGCTCGCCATCCCGGTCGCGTCTATAACCGTATGGAGCTGGTCGAGAAGGTGCTCGGCTATGACTTTGAGGGCTACGAGCGCACCATCGACAGTCACGTCAAGAACCTTCGCGCCAAGCTGGGCGACGACCCCAAGAAGCCTAAGTGGCTCTACACCGTTCACGGCGTCGGTTATCGCTTCGAGGCTCCGGCCAAGACCGATAAGTCGGACGAGAAATAGGGAAATCACATATGACACCTGCGCGCTTTGAAATTGGGCAAAAGCATAAGCAGGAGAACGAGGCGGGTTCCAAGGCAAGTTGGAACACGCCTCGTTCCGATTCACGGCCAGCGATGAGCTATCCCTCGCGCATGGCCTTGGCTTTTGCCCTGACGTCGCTCATGACGGTACTGGTGCTGGTGGGCGTTGTCTCCGTTGTGTGGGGTACCGTCTTTTCGGATTACACGCGCTCCAATATCGTCGAGATTGCCAATTCTGCCGCCGAAAAGCTTGCGACGTCGTACGAGGAAAACGGCAACTGGACTGCGGGCGAGCTACGCACGGTCGCGACATCGAGCTTGGTGTCCGACGACCTGAGTATGCAGGTTGTCAACAAAAAGGGCGTTGTCGTCTATGACGACTCATGGCCTTCGGCAAGTGCGACCGCCGATGTGCGCGAGAGCGAATCGGCGTCGAGCGGCTCGAGTGGTAAAAAGGCCTCGCATAGCCCGGTCTCGTCGGCGCCCACCGACTCCGATAGCGTTGCCAACGTCGAAATCATAACGTCTTCTGGCGAGCATGTCGGACAGGTGAAGCTATGGGCTATCGGCTCCGATGCCCTGCTCACCAAGGCGGATTCTGCGTTTAGGGAAAAGACTTTTAACGCCATGGCCCTTGCCGCGGTTGTTGCGGTCTGCATCTCAGTTGTTATCGGATCGTTCGTGTCGCGCATGCTTACCAGACCGATTCATCGTATAACCAGCACAGCCAAGCAAATTCGCGACGGCGATTTGTCCGCTCGTACCGGTTTGCGCGGCGACGATGAAATCGATCAGTTGGGTGAGACCTTTGACGAGATGGCCACCTCGCTCGAGAAAGATATGAAGCACGAAAAGCGCCTGACCTCGGATGTCGCACACGAGCTTCGCACGCCGCTCATGGCCATGCTTGCAACGGTCGAGGCCATGCAGGACGGCGTGTATCCCACCGACGATGAGCATCTGGAGACGGTCGCTTCCGAGACGCGCCGCCTGGCTCGTTTGGTGCAGCAGATGCTCGACCTATCGCGTATGGAAAACAGCACGGCGCCGCTCAATCTCGAACCGGTGGACATGGTTCCCTTTGTGCGGTCTATCGTCAACGCTCAGGAGCGCCTATTTGTTGAC
Organism: uncultured Collinsella sp.; assembly: GCA_900551625.1. Taxonomy (GTDB): domain Bacteria; phylum Actinomycetota; class Coriobacteriia; order Coriobacteriales; family Coriobacteriaceae; genus Collinsella. The sequence continues at coordinate 443 of URWZ01000212.1, read as the reverse complement.
CGCGATCTGCGCTTGCGCTTTGCTGACGAGACCCAAGGTCACGACGATGTCGTCGAGGCCGATCCCGACATGATCACGCAGTGCGTCATCAACCTCATGAGCAACGCCATGCGCTACACCCCCGAGGGCGGTTGGGTCGTGGTGTCGGTGCTCAGTGACCGCAAGCATGTCAGTATTGCCGTTTCGGATACCGGTATCGGTATTGCCAAGGACGACCTGTCGCGCATCTTCGGGCGATTTTGGCGCGCAGATGCCAGCCGCGCCCGCGAAGCCGGCGGCCTGGGCGTTGGCCTCGCCGTGACCAAGCAAATCGTCGAGCGTCACCATGGCTACATATCCGTGGAGTCGGAGCTTGGAAAGGGTACGACTTTTACGATTCATCTGCCTCGCGAGCACACGGCGGACGCGGCATCTACTACAATGGAGCACTAGCTTTTCGCTAT
>URWZ01000211.1 GCA_900551625.1 uncultured Collinsella sp. | reverse complement strand
CGCCCGAAAAGACCGCCGGCGGTAAGGGCCTCAACGTGGCCCGCGTCCTGGGCCAGCTGGGCGACGATGTCGTGGCAACCGGCTTGCTTGGTGGTCATATGGGCGCCTATATGGCCGAGCTCATGGATGCTAACGGCATTAAGAATGATTTTGTGCCCATCAAGGGCGAGACTCGCATTTGTCTCAACATCCTCCACGCCGGCAACCAGACCGAGCTGCTCGAGAGCGGCCCGACGATTGCCCCCGAGGAGCTCGATGCCTTTACCGCCAAGTTCGCCGAGCTTGCGAGCAAGGCCGATGTCGTTACCATCTCGGGTTCGCTGCCCCGCGGCGTCGAGGCGGACTACTACGCTAAGATCACGGGCATTGCAGAGAACGCCGGCGTCAAGGTGCTGCTCGATACCTCGGGCGCCTCGCTCGAGGCTGCGCTCAAGTCCGAGGTCAAGCCTGAGCTGGTTAAGCCTAACCTGACTGAAATTAACGGCCTTCTGGGCACGAGCTTTACCACCGACGATGTGGACGAGCTCCGTTCCGCGCTCGCCTCTGACGCCCGCTTCTCCGATATCCCCTGGGTCGTCGTATCTATGGGCGCTGCCGGCTCCGTTGGTTTCCATAACGGCCGTGCGTTCCGCGCCAAGACCCCCGATATCCCCGCCGTTAACGCTACGGGCTCTGGCGATTCGACCATTGCCGGCTTCGCACATGCGATTGCTGCCGGAGCCGACGACGAGACGGTGCTGCGTACCGCCAACACCTGCGGCAAACTCAATGCCATGGATCCCATGACTGGCCACTTGGTTATGGATCGTTGGGACGAGGTTTACAACGGCGTTGTCGTGACCGAGCTGTAGGAGCTTGTGCTGCGGCCCCGGCATCGGTTGCCAGCTCATGTCGACGACAAGTGCAGTAGCATTATGCCGGGGCGCGACGCCGACTTTGTCGTGTTCAGTCCCGACCTTACCCTGGTCGAGACGCATGTGGGTGGCAACAGCGTCGGTAATGCGTTTGCCGAGTAGCCGCCAAAGAAACGATCCGAGAGGGGATTTAGATGATTTACGGTGCACTGGGCGATATCGAGGAGTACCGCGGAATGCTCAAGGGTCTCGACGTGCTGATCGACTGGCTCGAGGAGAACGACCCGGCAGAGCTCGAGGTCGGCAGCCATCCGATTCTGGGCGACAAGGTCTTTGCGAACGTCATGGCTCCCACGACGCGTCCCGAAGCCGAGGCTCACTATGAGACGCATCAGCGCTATCACGACCTGCAGATCGACGTCGAGGGTCGCGAGGCCTTTAAGGTTGCCACGGGCAGCCTGACGCTGGTTCAGGAGTTTGACGAGAAGGACGACTACGATCTGGTCGATTCCGACGCCTCGATCGCCGGCGATCTTGCTGACGACAAGTTTGCGCTGTTTGTTGCCGGCGAGCCTCACATGCCCACGCTCGAGTTCCAGGGCGATGGCGCGCAGCCGGTCAAGAAGATTTGCTTTAAGCTGCTTGCAGATGCTTACTGGGAGGAGTAGCGCGCTGCTCGGCTGAGCTGTTCGTGTTGCGAGCGTTATCCCTTGGGGGAGCTCGCTTGGGCCCCGCTGAACGCGGTTCCTTTGGGGATTGCGGTTGGCGGGGCTTTTGTTGAGTAGGAGAGTTTCCGGCGGCGTTGTGCTTGGATTGGCGGAAGCGCGCCCGAAATCAGCAACAAAAAAGCCGCCCGAAGGCGGCTATCTTGTGCAATGGAGCCAGCGACCGGGCTCGAACCGGTGACCCCCGCTTTACGAGAGCGGTGCTCTACCAACTGAGCTACGCTGGCGGCCATGTGATGGCGCAACTGAGGCGTCAACGGCTGTCTATGATACGGGACATCGCAAATCCGCGCAAGTGTTCTGACGGCTTTTCTCACTTTAAATGCACTAATATTGGAGACGCGATGTCTTGCTCTTACGGGTCTCAAACAGAATGGGGCAGCGATGACTCAACCCAAGATTCTTCTCGCACGCATCGACGACCGTTTCATTTACGGACAAGACGTTGAGCTGTGGAACGAAGCCGTGGGTTCCAACCTTGTCCTAATCGTCAACGATGAGATCGCGGCAGATTCGCGCCAATGGGCACCCATGAGGGTGGCGGCGCCAGAAGGCGTTTGGACGCGGTTTTTCTCGGTGCAAAGGACCATCGACGTCATTCATACCGCAACGCCTCGCCAATTGATTCTGATCATGGTGGCCTCACCCTCCGATGCGCTCGCGCTGGTTAAGGGCGGTGTGCCGATCACCAAGATCAGCATTGGTCATATGCAGGCAGGGGAGGGCAAGCGTCCCGCAACGCCCGCAGTTGCCGTAGACGACACAGACGTCGCTGTTCTCAGAGAGCTGCAAAAGCTCGGCATAGAACTAGAAATCCGCTATCTCCCCAGTTCCGCCCCCGACCCCATCGGCAATCTGTTCAACTGATCCCTTGGGGACGGAGGAAAACGGATCATTTTGCCTTCGTAGGGGATCTGTGTGGCGCTGTCCGCCAAAACTATGCCGGTTTACTACGATGAATTGCTTATCGCCGAGCATGCCAAATTTGCAGAGAATAAAACCGCAGGTAGACGAGTTGCTAATTTTTTATAAACCAGCGCGTGGTCGGACATAGTGGGTTCATCGTAGTAATTCGGCATAGTTTTGTTATGTCACCAATTCGGTGGCATCGAAAAGAAGGATTTAGGCATGAAGCAGCGCCCGTCGGCGGTGGTGCCGGCGGGCGTTGCTGTGCAATATGTCGCGTCGTGGGCTTAGTGCCTCATAAAGTGGTATTCGATCACATTGCTGTAGGGGTGACCCGGGCCCACAATGCCCTGCGGGAACAGCGGCTGGTGCGGCGTGTCGGGGTACATCTCGGCCTCGAGGGCAAAGCCGGCGCCCCAGCCATAGTTGGCATCGTCCTTGGCGTGCTCGTCGCCCAGCCAGTTGCCGGTGTAGAGCTGCACGCCCGGTGCGGTGGTGTAGTAGTCCAGCTCGCGACCGGTCCACATCTCCTCGACGTGCATCGCGCGGCGCAGATTACGGCCGTACTGATAGCCATCGATGCACAGGCAGTGGTCGTAGCCACGTGCCTGCTTAATCTGCGGGTCGTCGGCTTCCATGCCGGGAGCGACGGGGCGCAGCTCACGGAAGTCAAACGGCGTGCCCTCGACCGGAGCAA
>URWZ01000210.1 GCA_900551625.1 uncultured Collinsella sp. | reverse complement strand
ATCTACACACTGCATATCGTCGGCAGCGTCAGATGTGTATAAGAGACAGCCTTGTAGGAGACGGTTACGGGATCCGCCGTTGCAAAGCGCACGTAGCAGCTCAGGGTATCGGTGCCAAAGGGATCTGCCTTGACGAACGGGGCGGTTTCGTCGAAGCTGCCTGCGGCGTAATCAGCATCGAGCTGGTCTTTGATGGCCGCCTGCTTCTCGACGTCGTAGGTCGCGAGAATCTGCTTGTGGAGCTTCTTTTGCTCGTCGGTGAGCTCGTTGCTCGCAGTGGATGCGGCACCCGTGCCGGCCCCGCCGACTGAACAGCCCGTAAGCCCTGTCCCGGCAAGTGCCAGCGCGCCCGCCGCACCCGCAAGAGCCGCTCGACGCGAGAATAGCCTAATGTCCTTGTCACTCAATTCCATATCGTTACCGTCTTTGAATACCACCGTCGTTTTCCTCATATACCATGGCGTTTGCCCAGCCCTGTCCAATTATGACTCGCAGCTTAACAAACGCCCCTTAAGGCTAGCTTAGGCTCACGGCAGCCGGAGCTGTTAGCCGCAAGACGCACAGGGGACGCAATAATGCGATGATCCGTTTTCCTCCGTCCCCAAGGGATCATTTTTTAGTACTTGAAGAAGCCCTCGCCCGAGCTTTCGCCCAGCTTGCCTTCGTCGAGCATCTGCTTGAGGACGGATGCCATGGCCTTAAAGTTGTAGGGCATCATCATCTTTTTGAGCAGCGGGCTCACCAGACCCGGAACCTTTTGGTACTGCATGACGATGTTGTACGCCGTCTGGATGCCCACGGTGTCGAATACGCGGAACGGACCCTTGGGGGCGCCGGTGCCACGCGTCCATGCGAGGTCGATGCTCTTGGGATCGCTCACGCCCGAGACATACAAGTCGAGGCCCGAAAGCAGCCATGGCACCAGCATGGAATTGAGCAGGTAGCCGTTCTTTTCCTTGTTGACGGGCAGGGCAAGCATGCGAATGTCGTTGGCGAAGTCGACGAGCTCGTCGAAGTAGCGCTTGTCGGTTTGGTCCTGCGCCATGACCTCGGTCATGTTGTTCTTCCAGATGGAGTTGGCAAAGTGCAGCGACAGGTACTTCTCGGGGCGGCCGGTGTACTTGGCAAAGGTGCTCGGCAGCAGCGTAGAGGAGTTCGTCACGACGACGGTCTTTTGCGGGAGAACCGGGGCGAGCTTTTTGTAGAAGTCAATCTTTGCCTGGGTGTCCTCGGCCATAGACTCGATGACCAGGTCGGCGTCGGCTACGGCCTTGGCAAGATCGAGCTCCAGCTTGAGCGTGGAGTAAGCACGCTCGACGGCGGCGAGTGCCGCCTCCTTGTCGAAGGGCTGGCCACTATCGGCGATACCGGCGCACCACTCGCCTGTGCCATCCGCCATGCCCTCGATTGCCGCGATGTACTCCTCGCGCACATGATCGATCTTGGGCTGGGTGCGGCCGATGCTGCCCTCGCTGCGCAGCCAAATCGTTACATCAAAGCCGCAGTAGGCAGCCTGAAAGGCAATCTGGCTTCCCAGCACGCCGCCGCCGGCAACGCAAACGGTCTTGTAGCTCATAGGAACAGTCCTCTCTTACGTAATTCCATAGATGTGTATTTATTCAACCGTAAGGGGACAGCACGCTGGGGGTGGGTTCTATAAACGGACGGTAATTTGCGGCGAACGGCTACACCTGTTCATTAACTCTCGATTTTGAGGGCATTTTTTGGCGCTGCTGAACCGCTGTTTTCGGAAGTGCGGGGAAAAATCGGGTTTCGCCGACCAGACCGGCTTTTTTTACAACAAAACCGCAGGTCGCGAGAGTCTAAAAAGGCGGTGTGCTCGGGAGGTTCGCGTTTTTCCCCGCACTTCCGAAATTCGAGTGCACAGAAGGCTGCGACAAAACGATTTGCGCAACATATGTCCAGCAAAAACGGGTGGTAGCCGGCACGGCTGCCACCCGTTTGTCTTATATCCGGCTCGAAGCAGACCAACTACTTCTTAATGCCGCGTCCCAGGCGCTCAGCGACCGACGCCACGGCACTCTCGTCGACCGAGCCGCAGCTCACGCAGCCGTCATGGGCACGCATCTGGCCAGTGACCTCGTCCATCGTGAGCGGCGCCACCTTCTCGAGCTTAAAGCCCTTGCCGGCGCGCATGTTTTCCTTGGCCACGCTGATCATGAGCTTAATGCGGTTGAGCTGGTTGACCTCAGATGCACCGGGGTCGTAGTCCACCGCAACGATGTTGCTCTCGGGATGCTGACGGCGCAGCTCCTTGATCACGGCCTTGCCCACCACGTGATTGGGCAGGCACGCGAAGGGCTGCGTGCAGATGATGTTGGGCGCGCCATGGTCGATTAGGTCGAGCATCTCGGCCGTGAGCAGCCAGCCCTCGCCCATGTTGTTGCACACCGAAAGCACCGTGCGGGCCTTGTCGGCCATGGTGCCGATGCGCTCGGGCGCCTCAAAGCGGCGGGACTTTTCGAGCATCTCTTCCACCGGCGTGCGCATCCAGTCCACCAGCTTAATGAGCGCCTGCATACCAGCGCGCGTAGTGGCAGAGCTTCCCAACTCGTCCTTCTGCAACTCAGCGTTGCTCATGGAGTACAGGAAGAAGTCGAGCAGGCCCGGTACTACGGCCTCGCAGCCCTCACGCTCGATGACATCGACCACGTGGTTGTTGGCCGTAGGGTGGAACTTGACCAGGATCTCGCCGACCACGCCCACGCGCGGCTTGGTGCCCTCGCCCACGAGCGGCATGGTGTCGAACGCGTGGATGGCCTCGCGGCACAGCTTGGTGTAGTTGTGGCGGTTGAACTTGGGCGCCAACTTGCGGGCGCGCGCCATGTACTCCTCGTAGAGTGCGTTGGCGGCACCGGGCGTGGCCTCGTACGGGCGGCAGCGATAGAGCATCTGCATCATCACGTCGCCAAAGAGCACCGCGTAGACCGCCTGTTTGAGCAGCGCCGGCGTAATCTTAAAGCCAGGGTTGTCCTCGCCGAGCGCCACGGCCGAAAGCGAGATCACCGGAATCTCGGGGTGGCCGCTCTCGCGCAGCGCCTTGCGGATGAGTGCGATGTAGTTGGTGGCACGGCAGCCGCCGCCGGTCTGGCTGATAATCACGGCCGTCTTGGACAGGTCGTACCGACCGCTCTCGATGGCCTCCATAATCTGGCCCGTCACCAGGATCGACGGGTAGCAAATGTCGTTGTTCACAT
>URWZ01000209.1 GCA_900551625.1 uncultured Collinsella sp. | reverse complement strand
GATCTACACACTGCATATCGTCGGCAGCGTCAGATGTGTATAAGAGACAGCCTACGGCTCCCTGCGCGTCGGCTGCGCCTCCTTGCCCTCCGTTCGGCTATGCCTCACTCCGCGTCGCCTTCGGCTCCTTGGCATGGCCTTCGGCCAAAAGTGTGGGGGCTAACGCCCCAGCTCCCCGGCTACGTCGCTGTCAGCCCTCAGCGCCGGCGTCGCCTTCGGCTCCCCGGGCGAACTAATCCCACTTAGTTGCAAGCCCTACAATTCGGCAATGACGCCGAATCCGTTTTCCGGTTGATCTGGATACCGACATTTGGCCAACCTTACTTCAATTACCGGCAGGGAGCTACAGAATCGAAAACAAGACGTCCTATCGGTAAGGTTCGACCGTTTTCTCACTGATAGATAAAACGGGGTCTTAAATCGGCTCTCAGTGGCCAAGGTAAAATCAGAACCACCCTTAAAAAGGGTGGTTTGCTCTTAGGGTATAACCCACGGGCCCCGGGCTCGCGTCTAAAGGCGCGGGCCCGGACTTCGTCCAGGCCTAGTGCATCTTGACCCGTGGCGCGCCGGTCGAACCGGCAGCATCACCCCCTCTTGAAGGGGTCCTCATACTCCTTCACGCTCAGCTTGTCCAGCGCGATGTCGTGGGACTCCTGCTCCCTGATGTACTTGGCGATCGTCGCCTCGTTCAGGCCGACGGTGGACACGTAGTAGCCCTCCGCCCAGAACTTCCTGTTGCCGAACTTGTACTTGAGGTTGGCGTGCCTGTCGAATATCATCAGCGAGCTCTTCCCCTTCAGGTAGCCCATGACGCTCGCGACGCTGTACTTCGGCGGGATCGCCAGCAGCACGTGCACGTGGTCGGGCATCAGGTGCCCCTCGATTATCTCGATCCCCTTGTACTCGCACAGCTTCCTGAGGATCTCCCCTATGTCGCTCCTGATTTGGTTGTAGATCACTTTGCGCCTATACTTCGGCGTGAACACGATGTGGTACTTGCACATCCACTTCGTGTGGGAAAGGCTGTAGGCCTTCTGGGCCATGGCGACCACCCCTTCGACTCGAATTCTTGACGGCCTGAACAATCGTCAATATCGGTCGGAGGGGTGGCTTTGTAAAGCCGTTTGTCTCCACCCGCGTAGCGGGTGGTTCAAAGCTGGCCGCTGCGCGGCCAGCGGACTAAAGTCTTGAAAAGAAAAACGGGCACCTTTCGGTGCCCGTTAACTCAACTAGAACTCTTTTTCGGCCAGATAGCGATCGAAAAGCTCCCGAGCGATATCCGATACGGACTTGTCCTCCTCGAGCGCCACTTGCTTCAAACGTTTTCGGTAACTCTCCGGAACGTACACGGACAGCTGAACAAGCCTCTCAGATGCTCCTTCAGCGCCCTTTTTGGGGCGCCCGGCTTTCCGCACCTGAGGAGCCGGTTTCTGGGGCTCAGATGCGCTTTCAACGATTTTCTGCTGCCTCTCCTCGGCCTTCTCCGCTGCGACGTCGAAGTATGAGGTCGCCTTTTTGAACTTTGCCATTTACAGCACCTCTTCCAGCTCGTTCAGGATGTTTTCAATCGCCTGGGCGGCCTTGCCGTTTTTCGCGATCTCGTATACGGGCTTGCCAAGGGCCGCGCCCTGTTTGAATGCCGCCGCGGTCGGAACAGTGCCCAGAACGGGAAGGTCATCGGCCTCAAGAAGCTCGAGGAATTGTCTGTCCACGGTCTGGTTCGCCGCGAAGTTGTTGACGATGATTGCGAACGACAAGTCAGGATTGGCCTCGGTGATGACCTTGATCGTGCGTTTCATGGGCTTCAGGCCCAGCGTGCCGGGCTGCACCGGGATGATTGCGATATCCGCATTCTTGGCATACTCGGCGGTGTCGTCGCTCAGGAACCCCGGCGTGTCGATGACATTCACGGCGTCCTCGTCGTCGAGCAGGTTCTTCTCGTGGTTCGCGCCGCCCTGAGGGTCGAGATTGCCGAATCCGACTTTGTGGCCGCGGCGCTCGAGACCCCAGGCGATCTCGTCGGCGAACGTCGTCTTGCCGACGCCGCCCTTCTGATTGACTAGCAGGATGTTCGTCGCCATGTCCTCCCCTTTCTGAAGTAGCATAGTCATATATTAGCACATTAACATGTGACTATATTAAGTAATTCTAAGTCGCAGTTAGAAATATATGAGCATGTTAAGTAATTAGTATAGTACTACGTTAACGTGCTCATGGCTGTGGGTTGGTTTAACCTACAGTCATCAGATACGGTTACAAGGTCGCTGATTGCGAGACGGAGGCCCTTCCGACCGCCGACGCGGCGAGGCGGTTACGCGAGTGGGAACGCAAGGGCAAAAACGCATCGTCGCTGAACCGGTGAGTCAGTATTCTTTAGTGTTAGATGATGGATATTGAAATTAATTAGCGAGATAATGTGCATATCTCATAATGTATGCGTTTCACCATGAGAGAGAGGGGTCTGTCATGAGCTGGAAACCGAGAAAATGCGTTATCGCCGGTCTCGTGACAACCGGTCCTGGCGGCGGCTTGTTTGCAACTGCAATGACATCGTACCGACTTTTCACTTGCATGTTCTGAAAGGCAGTTGCCATGCTGTCGCAAAATCAATCGAGATACTTGACCACAATCGGCTTTGCCCTGCTTGCATTACTCTTTGCTAGCGACCTTTTGCTGAAACCGCCCAAGGAACTCGTTTTGCTTGCCATAGACTGCATTTCCGCCCTTTACTTTACGGCAACCCTAATCGTCGGACTAAAGGAGAGGAATAAAGGCGCGGTCGCTGCATCTGCCGTATGCGTGATCATAGCCATTGCCTCATTATTTATCTGACACATTGGTGATTTAGGGGCGATATCGTAGGAATACGACCAGGAGAGCCGGGACCAGATTGCCCGGGTTGCCCGGTCGGCTCGCGCGACGGCGCGGCGGTTCCACAGAAAGATCTCCGGACTTCACGCCGTTTCTGATCGCATTGTAGACAGCCATCTCGTCTTCGCAGTCGGCGAGCACGCGGTGTGCGTCGTCGTTTTGGATGTCCAGTAAATCTCGAAGGTCCTCCATGCACCAGCGTCCGAGATCTGGCCATGCGCGTCGCGCGAGCTGATAAGTGTCGATTGCGATGTTGTAGTTAAAGTCCAGGCCAAAGCCGTCCCAGGCAGAACGGCTTTGTTTCCTTGATTATCAACTTCATCCGGACACTTCCCGCATTCATCCGTGTGTACGG
>URWZ01000208.1 GCA_900551625.1 uncultured Collinsella sp. | reverse complement strand
CGATAGCCCCGCAGCGCCTCAAAGGGCCATAAAAGCAAAAACGGCCCCCGTTTTGGCGGTTCTAGAGCCAAAACGGGGGCCGTTCCGTGCTTCAACCAGCTGGTAAAAGTCTTTACCATGCTGAAAACTCGCGATTTTGCACGTCGCTGCAGGGGGTACCCTTGCTTACGGCAGAATATGGAAGCCGAGCGAGGCGATATCCTTGGCAAAGCCGCGCACGGTATCGAGCGAGACCTCGTACGGGTCGCGGCCGATGTTCTTGCGCTTGGCCAGGATGCTGTTGGGCACCGTGATGATTTGGCAACCGCAGGCTTCGGCCTGGTAGATGTTGATGAGCTCGCGTGTGGACGCCCACAGGACCTCGCAGTTGGGCTTGGCGGCGGCCTTCTTGACCGACTCCGTCATAAACGGAATGGGATCGACGCCGGTATCGGCGATACGGCCGGCAAAGAGCGAGATGATTGACGGCGTCTCGGCGTCAACGGCCTCGACCATCTCGTCGACCTGCTCGGGCGTAAAGATGGTGGTGACGTTGACCTTGATGCCGTCGGCCGAAAGCTTGCGGACCAGCTCGGCGGTGGACTCGCCCTTGGTGGTCACGCACGGAATCTTGACGTAGACGTTCTCGGCCCAGGTAGCGATCTCGCGGGCCTCGACCTCCATGGTCTCGACGTCATCGGCAAAGACCTCAAACGAGACGGACACATCAGTGATGTGGGCCAGGACCTCCTTGGCAAACGCGCGGTAATCCGTCACGCCACCCTTCTTCATAAGGGACGGGTTGGTCGTGAAACCCTGAACGTTGCCGTTCTCGTACATGTCGAGCATGCCCTCGAGGTTTGCACCGTCAGCGAACACCTTGATTGCCATCTGCCTGATTCCTTTCGTTAGCATACGGCCGATAAACTGCTAAACACTTTACCTATGTTTATCAAGGCGTGAGCTGCGGGTTTTTATCTTCTCGGCGAACGGTATAAACGCTTTAGTGTTTGGTTTGATAAATCGATTGAGCATGCAAAAGCAAAGAGCCGCAGTTTAGGCAAACGTCAGAATGCGGGATTCATTAGATGAGGCCGAAATGCTGCATGGCGGTGACGGTGCCGTCGTGTGCGACATCGTCAGTCACGTAGTCGGCGACCGCTTTGACCTCGGACATGGCGTTGCCCATGGCGACAGCCGTCTCGACGGCAGCGAGCATGCCCAGGTCGTTGCCCGAATCGCCAAAGCCAAAGGTGCGCGCATTTCCCTCGCGGCCCAGATACGCCAGCGCTCGCGCCACGCCCACGCCCTTGTCAATGCCCTTGGGGCTCAGCTCGCGATTCTGACCACCGGTGTTGCACAGCTCAAACTCGCGATCGATAAAGCCGTCATCGTTGGCAACGCGAGCCAAACTGGGCACATTGAGGCATACCTTGCCCACGCGCAGACTGCCGTCGACGCGCATTTCCTCGGCGCTGTGCACCACAGAAGTGCCGATCAGAGACGACTGCTCAACACCCGCGGGTTCCAGGGCAAAAGTAGCCACGTTGGTCTCGAAAAAGGCCTCAATCCCTGCCGCGGCCATACGGCGTGCAAGCTCCTCGATAACGTCCTCGCCAAAGCAGTCCTCATGCACCACGCGGCCCTCGACCTCGAGCGTGGCGCCCGCCATGGCAACGACACCCGCGGGGTCGAGCGCACGCAAGCTGTCCGCGATGAGCCACAGGGGGCGACCCGTGCAGATAAACGCCTTGTGCCCCGCGTCGCGCAGACGATGAAACGCCTCGACGACCATCTGCGAGGGGCGAACCGCCGAAAAGTCCTTATCGGTCATATCGTCGGGATCGAACGACGTCAGCGTGCCGTCCACGTCAAAAAAGAGCACGGCGGAATCGGGGCACGCATCAATCATATGGGTTCCTTTCGGGGGCGAGAGTAAACGAAGTATCCATCATATAATGGAGCGACGCAACCAGAGAGGTCACCCATGGAATTTTACGCAAGCTGCCCCGAGGGCTTTGAGTCCGCACTCGCCGATGAGCTTAAACGCCTCGGGCTTTCGCATGTTCGCCGGCTGAAGGGCCGCGCTACATTTGAGGGCGAGCTCGAGCAAGGCTACCGAGCATGCCTGTGGTCGCGCCTGGCGAGCCGCGTGTTCGTGGTGCTCGGGCGCTTTGAGGCGCAGGATGCCGATGAACTGTACGATAGCGTTTACGGCATCGCCTGGGAGAGCATCGTCCGCCCCGGCGCCACCATCGCCATCACCGCCCGCGGCGTGACCGAGCAGCTGCGCAACACGCGCTTCTCGGCCCTGCGCGCCAAAGACGCGCTGTGCGACCGTCTGGCCGAGACCACGGGCCGTCGCGCCGACGTCGATGCTGCCGACCCCGACGTTCACCTGCTGCTTTCGCTGCGCCAGCGCCGCGCGAGCATCAGCCTGGACCTTTCAGGCGACCCGCTGTTCAAACGCCTGCCGCCCGCAGCGACCCGCGCCGGCGAGGGCGCGCACGTGCTGCGCCCCGACTACGCCGCCCTGGTGCTGGCGCAGGTCGGCTGGACCGCACTGTGCGAGCGCGAGCTGACGGCCGATGATTACGAAAACGAAGCGCTGCCTACGCTGATCGACGCCTCGTGCGCCGGCGGCGGTCTGCTGCTGGAGGCCGTGAACATTCTGACCGACCGCGCCCCGGGCGCCGCACGCGAGCGCTGGGGCTTTGAGGGCTGGCAGCTGCACGACGCCGCTCTGTGGGAGCAGCTGCTTGCCGAGGCGCGCGAGCGCGAGACCGCGGCGCGTGAGCGCCAGGCGCGCATCGTCGCCGTGGACATTGACCCCGCCGCCCGCAAGACTGCCGAGCGCATGGTCAAGTGCGCCGGCTACAAGCGTTTTGTCGACTTTTGCGCTGCCAAGCCAGCCACCGTGCTGGACCACGCGGGCGCCGTCGCCGGTGCCGCCGTGGTCGCGGACACCACCGAGACCCCGCTTTCGCTCATGCACGACGCCATGACGCTGGTCGGTGAGCTGCGCCGCGCGCCCGAGCTTTCCGCGGCGCCGGTCGCCGCGCTCACCCGCGATGGATTGCTGGCCCGCGCGCTCCACGCCGAGCCCGAGCGCTCGATCGCCGTCATGCCCAATAACGAGGAGGCAACTATTGAGGTTTGGCCCTCGCTCGACCACGCCGCCGCGGCGTTTGAGGCTTCGACCAGTGCGGATGCCGAGGCCGAGGTTGCGGATGCCAACGAAGTCAACGACAACGCCGCCAACACCCC
>URWZ01000207.1 GCA_900551625.1 uncultured Collinsella sp. | reverse complement strand
GTCTTAACTTTGGCGGCTCCTCGACCTCCACGGTCAAGGGTGAGAGCCTCGTCGACACCGTCGAGACCCTCAACGCCTATAAGATCGACTGCATCGTCGTTCGCGATAAGCACGCCGGTGCTCCCTACATCGTCACGCAGAACTCGCCCGCAAGCGTCATCTGCGCCGGTGACGGCAAGCACAACCATCCCACGCAGGCCTTGCTCGACCTGTACACCATCTGGGAGCACAAGGGTGACTTCCACGGTCTGAAGGTCGCCGTCGTCGGCGATATCGCCCACTCCCGCGTTTGCGGCTCGCTGATCCCCGCCCTTAAGATCATGGGCTGCGAGACCTACGCCGTCGCCCCCGGCACGCTGCTGCCGCCGGCGCCCGAGGTCCTGGGCTGCGACCACGTGACGAGCGACCTCGATTCCGTCCTGCCCGAGCTGGACGTCGTCTACATGCTGCGCGTGCAGCAGGAGCGCCTCGAGGGTGCCCCGTTCCCGACCATTCGCGAGTACCACAAGCTCTTCGGCCTGACCAAGGACCGCGAGAAGCTCATGAAGCCCGATGCGATCATCTGCCACCCGGGCCCCATCAACCGCGGCGTTGAGTTCGACTCCTATATGGCCGACCACCCGCAACGCTCCGTCATCCTGGAGCAGGTCTACGCCGGTATCTGCGTGCGTATGGCTATCCTGTATCTGCTGCTTGGAGGTGCCGATAATGGCCTTGCTTCTTAAGAATGCCCACGTCGTCGACCCGTCCGTCGAGCTTGACGGTGTCGTTGACGTCCTGATTGACGGCGACAAGATCGCCGAGGTCGGCGAGAATCTCGCCGTCGAGGGAGCCGAGGTCCGCGACCTTTCCGGCAAGTACCTCGTCCCTGGCCTGGTGGATATGCACGTTCACCTTCGCGAGCCCGGCTATGAGGTCAAAGAGGACATCGAGAGCGGTACCCGCGCAGCTGCCAAGGGCGGCTTCACCGGCGTGTGCGCCATGCCCAACACCGATCCCGTCACCGATAACGGCACCGTCGTGGAGTTCGTCAAGTCCCGCGCTGCCGAGGTCGGTCACTGCCGCGTCTATCCGTCGGGCGCCATGACCCGCGGCCTTAAGGGCGAGGCTATGTCCGAGATGGGCGATATGGTTGCCCACGGCGCCGTCGCCTTTACCGACGACGGTCGCGGCGTACAGGGCGCGGGCATGCTCCGTCGCTGCATGGACTACGGCAAGATGTTCGGCAAGGTCTTTATGAGCCACTGCCAGGACGAGGACCTGGTCGGCCACGGCCAGATCAACGAGGGCAAGGTTTCGACCCGTCTGGCCCTCGAGGGCTGGCCGGCTGCCGGCGAGGAGCTCCAGATCGCTCGCGACATCGAGATCGCTAAGCTGACCGGTGCCAAGCTGCACATCCAGCACATCTCCACCGCCCATGGCCTGGAAATCGTGCGTGCCGGTAAGGCCGCTGGCGTTCAGGTTACCTGCGAGGCCACCCCGCACCACATGTTCCTGACCGAGAACGACCTGGACGAGACCTACAACACCTCGCTCAAGGTCAACCCGCCGCTGCGTACCGAGGAGGATGCCGAGGCTATCCGTCAGGGCGTCATCGACGGTACCGTCGACGTTATCGTCACCGATCACGCTCCCCACACCCCGTGGGAGAAGGCCCGCGAGTTCGAGCTTGCGCCCTTTGGCATGATCGGCCTCGAGACCTCGCTGTCGCTTGTACTTACCGAGCTGGTCAACACGGGCAAGATGAGCATGGGCCGCATGGTCGAGCTCATGGCCATCAAGCCGCGTGAGATTCTGGGCCTCGACCAGGTTCAGGTCAAGGCGGGCTCCGTTGCCGATCTGACCGTGTTCGACGCGTCCGCCACCTGGACGGTCGGCGAGGACGGTTACGAGTCGCGCGCCGAGAACTCCGGTTTCGCCGGCCGCACGCTCACCGGTCGTGCCACCGATGTGTTTGTCGGCGGCAAGCAGACGCTCGCCGACGGCTGCATCTGCTAGCATTGCCTTATCGCTTATGTGCGCGGCGCCCTTGCGGTGCCGCGCTTTCTGTTCGTTTTGACCATGCAACCGCATGGGGGATTGGAGCGTCTATGCCCACACCTTCCACTGCACGCATGCACGACTTCGAGGTCGTCTCGAACCAGGAGATCGCCGACGGCATCTTCTCGCTCGTCATCTCGGCCCCCAAGCTTGCAAGTGCGCTCAAGCCCGGTCAGTTTGTGAACATTGCCGTGCCCGGTGATGCGTCCTCGCTGCTTCGCGTGCCCCTGAGCTACTACCGCGCCGACGCCCAGGCCGGTACCGTCGAGCTGTGGTACGCCGTCGTGGGCGACGACACCCGTCGTCTGTCGCAGATGGGCCCCGGCTCCACCTCTAATCTGCTGGGTCCTGGCGGCCGCGGCTGGTTCGTGCCCGAGGGCACCAGGAAGGCGCTGCTCGTGGCGGGCGGCATCGGCGTTCCGCCCGTGCTGTGCCTTGCCGGTAAGCTTGCCGAGCAGGGTGTGGCCGTCGACGTGTGCCTGGGCTTTGGTACCGCGTCCAAGGCCGTGGGCATCGATGAGTTCCGCGCTTTGTGCGACACGGTCAGCGTTTGCACTGACGACGGTTCGCTTGGCACGCACGGTTTTTGCACCGATCCTGCCGCCGAGCTGCTCGGCGAGGGCGGCTACGACTATGTGGCCAGCTGCGGCCCCGCTGTCATGATGAAGAAAGTCGCCGCCGCTGCCGCCGAGGCCGGTGCGTACTGCGAGGTTTCGCTCGAGCGCATGATGAGCTGTGGCTTTGGTGCCTGCAACACCTGCAATGTCGAGACGGTCGACGGTATGAAGGGCGCCTGTATGTGCGGCCCCGTGTTCGATGCTTCCAAGGTGGTGGTCTTCTAGTGGGTACCGTGAACATGGCCGTCGACTTCGGCGGCGTCAAGATGCAGAACCCCATCAACACCGCAGCCGGTACCTTTGGCTACGGCTGGCAGTTCCAGAACTTCTTTGATGTCTCCCAGCTGGGCGCCATCACCACCAAGGGTTGCGCAGCTGAGCCCTGGCCCGGCAATCCCGCGCCCCGCATGGCCGAGATCCCGGGCGGCATGATCAACTCCGTGGGCCTTCAGAACCCCGGCGTGGCTGCCTTCGCCCGTGAGTCCGGTCCCTGGCTCGAGCAGCTCTCCAAGGACGGTTGCCAGGTCATCTGCCAGGTCGCCGGCCACTCCGTTGACGAGTTTGTGCGCGCTGTCTCTTATACACATCTGACGCTGCCGACGATATGCAGTGTGTAGATC
>URWZ01000206.1 GCA_900551625.1 uncultured Collinsella sp. | reverse complement strand
GATAAGTTCTGCCCAGCGGTCACGCTCGGCCTTGGAACGACGGGCGAAACCATAGCCCGGCAGGTCCACAAAGTGCACGTCGTCGGCCTCGAAGAAATTGATGTTGCTCGTCTTGCCCGGCGTGCTCGAAACCTTCACCAGGTTCTTGCGGCCAAAGAGCTTGTTCATAATGGACGACTTGCCCACGTTGGAGCGGCCAACAAAGCTCACCTCGGGACAGGTGGACTCGGGGATCTGCGAAACCTTGCCGTAGCTGGCGACGAACTTGGCAAGCTGGTAGTTAATGGAATCGGCCATGGACACTCCTTGGTCGTAGGATCTTGCAAAAAACGCGCTATTGCGCAGCGGCAATGCGTCGAACGATATCGAGCGTGATATCGCTTGCGGCACGCGCATACTCGAACAAATCGAACTCGCGGTCGCAAATCGCATCATACGCCTCGTCACAATTATCGCTGATAGCACGCAGCACCAGGCAATCGACACCATTTTTGGTTGCGACATGGGCAATTGCCGCGCCCTCCATGCCGACACAATCGGCATGCGTCGCCTCGATGGCATCATTGCGCATAGCGGCGCCCGTCACAAAGCGGTTACCCGTGGCAATCGTGCCGACCAGGAACTGCTTTGCACCCTCGTTCGAAGCGGTCTCATTTGTCGAAGCATCAACAAACCCACGCTCAGCAAGCACATCGGCGGCAATATCGACCAGCGCAGGCGTCGAGACAAACTCCTCGAGCCCCGGTGCAGACTCGGCGATAAGCGCGGTATCGGTATCTAGATAGCGCAGGCATTTGCCAATGACGACATCGTCGATATGGAGCTTGGGATTCAGGCCACCTGCGATACCAGAAAACACAACTGCCTGTGGAGCATACTTGCTAATGAGGTGCTGTGTTGCGGCGGCAGCGTTTACCGTGCCCATACCCGCCGTCGTGGCGACAATCGACAGGCCGTCGAGCCCGCCGGTCACAACGTTCAAGCCCGCCTCCTGTACCATGCAAACGTTGCTCAACTCTTCCTTAATCTGCATGATCTCTTTTTCGAGCGCACCGATAATCGCGATGGTAGCCATGCCATTCCCCAAACCTATACGAAATTCTCAACCACGGTATGGTACCAGCATTTTGTTTGACCTCGTCAAACGAACACGTTAGGCCAGCGCAGCTCGGGTATCAAAGAATGTCTTAGCAATCGCAGCCACCAGCTCGCTCGAGCGATCGCTCCATGGTATCGATGTCATGATACTCATAATGTAGGTGTCGCCATCGACATCGATGAGGCCCGCATCGCATGTCGAATAGCAACCATCCTCGCTAATCCAGCCGGCCTTGTTGCGCACCAGGGCTTGGTCGTCCGCAATGCCGTCGCGGATAAAGGACCGGGTCGTAGAGGCCAGAAGATCCGATAGCCATTGCGACGTCTCGGTATCACGGCTCAAATACTCGCTCATCTCGCGCCACAACTTGGCCGAGGTGCGCGGGCAATAGGTGGGAAAATCACTCATCGGATCGAGTGCGGTATCGTAATCGATGCCAAGACTGGCAATCCAATCCTCGTAACTGACACGGTCAAACGCCGCGCGTAACGCAATAAACGAATCGTTGTCCGAATTAACGACCGCGGCATCGATCAGGTCGCGCACCGTCTGCCAACCCATGTTGTAGCCACCATAGGTGCCAAGGGAATCATCGAGTGAAACCTGACCCGTCTCGACCAGAAATTCGCAGATGTACAACGCATAGAGCGCCTTGTAGCTACTCGCGCCGTAAACCTCGACATCGGGGTTATACGTCACGCCCTTGCCGCTTGACAGGTCGTAGAACACCACGCCCACATCGCCTAGCTCCTGCGCCCGACTCAGGGCATCCTGGAGCAAGGCAAGGCTCTCATCCTCCAAGGTAGGAGTCTTGTTATCTACCAACGAGAAGGTCTGAACGGTATCACCCGAAGGGATATCGTTGAAGTCCGCCTTCGAAAGTCTCGTCTTGAGATCTGCCGACGCTTTGGACTTTGAAACCTTCTCGTTTTGCGTCTGTACCGTTGACGCATCTGAGTGTGCCATTCGCTCCGACGCGTAGGTTTTGGCGGTAATTCCGAGGATAATAATCGCCAACGTTAGCATCCCAATGGCGGCAATCTTCGTCACGCGGACGCGAGCGTCGGCAAGGCCACGCGAAGACGTGCCCTTCGTCTCATATCTGCTGCTATGCTGCGGCATATACTCGTCCCGCGATGCGTTGTTTCGCACGTGGTCTCCTGACTGCTACCGTTCATATACGAGCAGCATAATACCGAGCAGGCATTTCTTTCCAAAGATATTCAGCGGCGTTTAAGGCGTCTTTAAAGAAACCACAAGCGTATTTATCCAAATGGCGCGATTCTGTTGCGCATCTCCGCCCAAAACGCAGTTGCGGTGGAATAGTTCTTATTTGGTCGGCATAAGCCGAAAAACAAGAACTATTCCACCGCAACTTGACGGGGCTCTTTGGCAATCAACTTGGTGCCCAGGGGCACTCATTTAAGTCTGTCCCCAATGAGTGCCTTTGGGGAGCGAATATGACTCGCTAGCCGATGGCGTTTTTGAGTTCCGCGCGGCGCTTTTTCATGCCCGTCATGACGGCGTTGCGCAGCTCGGGCATGCGCGCGGTATCCATCTGGGGCACGCCCTCGAGCTTATAGGGAATGCCCAGTTGCTCGTACTTGACGACGCCCATCGTGTGATACGGCAGCATTTCCAAGCCCACCACGTTGTGCCATGGAGCGATCAGGCGACCGAGTGCCTCGCACTCCTCCACCGTGTCGGTAATGCCCGGCACCACCACGTGGCGGATAACGACCTTGATCTTGCGACGTGAAAGCTCATCACCAAACGCCAAGATGCGTGCGGGATCGCAACCGGTCAGCTTTTTATGCTCGACGGGATCGGCGTGTTTAATGTCGAGCAGCACCATATCGGTCTCGTTGAGTACGGCATCGAACTTCTCGGGATGGTTAGGATCGAACGCATAGCCGCAGCTGTCGAGGCAGGTATGCACGCGGCCATCGGGGTTGTTGTGCATTGCACGGAACAGATCGGCCAAAAACTCGGGCTGCAGGAGCGGCTCGCCACCCGAAACCGTAATGCCGCCGCTGCGGTAAAACTCATGGTTACTCTGGAACTCGTCCATCAGGTGCTCGACAGTCACCATGGTGCCGCCGTTAACAGACCAAGTATCGGGATTGTGGCAATACGCGCAGCGCATGGGACAGCCTTGGACAAACACTACGAAGCGGATGCCGGGACCGT
>URWZ01000205.1 GCA_900551625.1 uncultured Collinsella sp. | reverse complement strand
AATCAAAGCCCTCGAGATAGCTCTTGGCGTACTCCTTGGGATCGATGCCCAGTTGCTCAAACTCGTCGCCCGAAGCCTCTTCCAGACCGGAGAGGAAATCATCGCCGCCGTTCTTGATCTCGTCAAACTGGCTCGTAAGGTCGTTGGTGATGAGCTCCTCCACCGAAGGCCCTCCGCAGCCGGAAAGCAAAACCACGCACGCGACCAGGGCAGCCATCAGGGGCGCAAGCAGCAGCTTCTTTTTCATGACATTCCTCCAAACAAGCGGCGCCGCGTTCCCTGCGCAGCGCACGTCGTAACAGCAAGTCCATATTAGCGGCCCGGCCCAACCCCCTGCGTCGCAAAAGCGCAGGCGGCTCAATTTGACGAACGAATGGCCCGTAAAGCAAGCCCCTTGCAATAAAATGCACCTGTTTAGCCTATTAAAAAAGGGTGGCCGGACAACCCGACCACCCTTGCGCATCTTCTGGATGCCGCAGACTACTTGCGGACGACCTTAACGATGGCGTCACCGGCGGCGACGGCGGACTCTGCCTCAACGGTGAGCTCGACGTCCGCAAACTCGGCGGTGTTGGACACGGCCACCACGACGCAGTCCTTGTAACCGGCAGCGGCGATCTTGGCGCGGTCGATCTTGAGTATGGGCTGGCCGGCCTTCACAACGTCGTCGGCCTTGACGAAGCCCTCGAAGCCATCGCCGTTCATGTTGACGGTATCGACGCCAACGTGCACCAGAACCTCGATGCCGCTATCGGACTGCAGACCCACGGCGTGACCCATGGTGACGGTCACCTTACCGTCGCAGGGAGCGTAGACCAGATCGTCCTCGGGCCACACGGCACAGCCCTTGCCCAGAACCTCGCCACCAAAGACGGGATCGGGCACGTCGGCCATCTTGATGACCTTGCCCTTGACGGGCGAGCACAGCACGTCGGCGCCGGCAGAAGCAGAGATGGAGGCCGGAGCAGCGGCAGCCGCGGGCTCAGCCTTCTTCTTGAACATGTCAAACAGACCCATACGTTTTCTCCTCTTGATTAAGCGCAACGTTATGCGCATGCCTATGGTGATTATAGTGCCAAATGATCAAATTGCTAAGGTGAGGGCTCGAATCGCAAGCCCTTCCCGGTAGTGCTCGTGGGATGAGTATCTCCTTTGCATCGCGGGTCGATAAGCCGAGTATCGCCTGCAGGTTATGGAGCGCATGGAAGGGCTCTACCAGACCACGCTGGCCGAAACGCAGGAACTACTCGACCCCACGCAGCTTGACCACGCCGCCAAGCTCATCGCAAACGCCCGACAGGTCGACATCTACACGGGCTCGCACAACCTCTATCCAGCAGGAATGTTCCGCGACCGCCTGCTCTCCGCCGGGCAAAGCGCAACGTGCCACGACGGCGCTGAGGCCCAGGTGCGTACGGCGCTCGCCTCGGGTCCCGACCATGCGGCAATCGTCATCTCCTACAGCGGCCTTGCCCCCAACCTCAAGGACATCTTGCCGATTCTCAGCAGCCGGCATGCCCCGGTCATCGTCATCGGCACGCCTTATTGCGCTCGCATTCACCCTGGCTTTGCCGCCTACCTCACGGTGAGTGACCACGAGAGTATGACGCATCGCATCACGCAGTTCGCCAGCCACATCGCCGTGCAATACGTGCTCGATTCGCTCTACAGCAGCTACTTCGCCAAAGACTACGCCCGCTGCTCCGAATTCCTGGAGCGCTCGTTTCCCTACACCCGTCTGCCCGGGCTCAAGTAGCGACGAGCGTGGATTTTCGGACGCATATCTAACGAGCGTGGATAATCTCCCACTTTGAGCCCGCACACAGGCCAAAAACGGGAGATTATCCACGCTCGTGTTGAATGCTCCGTTTTCCTCTGCGCCCGAGGGACCACTCGACCACCTTGCACCAAAGCAATAACGACTTCTCGTCATTAGATTATTCAAATCGACTCTAATAACTATTTTCGCCATAAACTCGTTATTAGAATTGATATGATTAGCCTAATAACGAGTTTCCGGCACTAAAGATATGGAGGGCGCGATGCAAATCGAGGAGAACGGCCAGGGAACGCTCCGCAATAATCTATCGGGGAAATTGGCTTACTATTCGTTTTTTCCAACGCCCTTGCAATCATTGAGGCAGCTAAACCTCACCGAGGAAACCTATCGCACGCTTTCCGCATGCTCACGAAAGCTTGGAGAGCTTGAAGGCATGCTCTACTTTGTTCCCAACGCCGACATGTATCTGACAATGTACGTGCGCAAAGAAGCACTCCTTTCTTCGCAAATTGAGGGAACCCAGTGCACGTTTGACGACCTACTTAGTCCATCGCAAACACAACTCCATCATAAAGATGTCGCAGACGTCGTGAATTACGTCCGTGCTGTCGACCGCGGCGTAGAACTGCTCAAAAAGATGCCCTTGTGCACGAGACTTCTTAGGCAAGTTCATGCGGTCCTGCTGGACGGAGTGCGCGGAACGGAGAAGAATCCAGGCGAGCTGCGCTCCTCACAAAACTGGATTGGCCCCTCAGGCTGCACCATTGCAACCGCATCGTTTGTCCCTCCAAACATTGAAGATTTGAGTAACACGCTCCAGGACCTCGAACGCTTTATCAATGAGCCTCAAGTCGAAATGGATCCGATTGTGCGGGCGGCGCTCGTCCATTACCAATTTGAAACTGCCCATCCATTCCTAGACGGAAACGGTCGCCTGGGCAGGCTTCTCATTGCACTTATGCTCATCAATGATGGCGTTCTTCATTCTTGCTTGTTCTATCCATCGTTCCAGTTCAAGAAAAATCGAAGCGAGTACTACCGGCAACTCACATCCGTAAGGGAGAGAGGCACTTACGAGGAATGGATAGAGTTTTTCTGCAACAGTCTTCTCGAGAGTGCGAAGGACTCGGTAGGGTCTTTAAAAAACCTTGTTGACCTCCATAACCGTTCCACAGCAACCATTACCGAAAATCTCGGAAGGACTGCTGCAAACGGGCAAAGGCTGTTGGGCATTCTTGAAGAGCACCCCATCGTCGACACCGCATTCATCGCTGCCCAACTCGATATCGGCAGGAGTACCGCGAGCTCGCTCGTCAAATCATTTGAAGAATTGGGTATCCTCCGTCCGCTCGACGAGTCAAGACAGAGATACCGGCAGTACGGGTATGAAGAGTATCTTTCGATTCTCAGGGAAGACGCCGAGCCGATTAGATAGGCATCGCAGCCCAAGCAAATTAAAGCGAGCGCGGATAATCTCCCACTTTGAGCCCGCACACAGGCCAAAAACGGGAGATTATCCACG
>URWZ01000204.1 GCA_900551625.1 uncultured Collinsella sp. | reverse complement strand
GATGCCCAGAACCTCCTTCTCCTGGCTCAACTTAAGGTGGCGGTCCCACTCCTGGCCATCCGGATCGGGCACGCTCACCTCAAAGCCCGAGCCCTCAACGTCGCCAAACATATCGAAGAACGACGTCTGGCCGCTCGCGCGATCTTTCTGGCGCTTCACCGCGGCATCGATGATGTTCTCGGGGTTGTTCTTGTCAACAAAGTGCATCATCTGGCGGCGCGGATACCCCGTGGAGTCAAAGGCGCCTGCCTTGATGAGCGATTCGATCACACGGCGGTTGGCCTGGCTCGAGTCCACGCGCTCGACAAAGTCGTGCAGCGTCTTAAACGGACCGCCCGCCTCGCGCTCGGCGATAATCGCCTGCGCCACGCCGGTGCCCACGCCGCGGATGCCAGCCAAACCAAAGCGCACGCCTTCCTTGGTAGCCGTGAACTCGGTACCGGACTCGTTGACATCTGGCGAAAGCACGGGGATGCCGTCGTGACGGCACGCCGAGACGTAATGCACGATCTTGTCGGTCTTGCCCGTGTAGGACGTCAGAACGGCCGCCATGTACTCGTGCGGATAATGCGCCTTGAGCCACGCCGTCTGCATAACCAAAATGGCGTAGCCGGCGGAGTGCGACTTGTTAAAGGCGTAGGACGCGAACTCAAGAACATCGTCCCAAATCTTCTGGGCGACCTCGCGCGTGTAGTTGTTCTTGATAGCACCGTTCATCCAGTGGTCGTAGGTGGTCTCGTCCGAGCCATCCTCCCAGTGGAGCACCGTCGACGTGAGCAGCTTGATCTTTTTCTTAGCCACGGGCTTACGGATACGCGAGTCCGATTCGCCCTTGGAGAAGCCGCACATCTCGACGGAGATGAGCATAACCTGCTCCTGGTAGACCATGGTGCCGTAGGTTTCGCCCAGGATGTCGTCCAGGCGGTCGTCGTAGGAGACGGCCGGCTCCTTGCCGTTCATACGGTTGATGTAGGACGAAACCATGCCGGCGCCCAGCGGGCCCGGGCGGTACAGAGCGATCAATGCCACGACGTGCTTGTATTCGGTGGGTTTCATGTTCTTGATCGTGGCCGTCATGCCGGCGGACTCGACCTGGAAGACGCCGGCGGTGTGACCGGAGCCCATGAGCTTAAAGATCTCGGGGTCGTCAAAGGGAATCTCTTCCTCTTTGATGTCGATGCCGAAGTTCTTTTTGATGTTTGCCTTGGCCTTGGAGATAACCGTCAGCGTGCGCAGGCCCAGGAAGTCCATCTTGAGCAGGCCCATGTCGGCAACGGTATGACCCTCGTACTGGGTAATCTCGACGCCGCCCTTGGTATCGAGCTTGGTGGGCACATGCTCGTTGACGGGATCGCGGCAGATCAGGACGGCGCACGCGTGCACGCCCTCGCCACGGGTGAGGCCCTCGATCGAGAGCGCCGTGTCGATGATGCGGCGGGCGTCGTCATCCTTTTTATAGGCCTCGGCAAAGTCGGGGTTAAACAGATCCTCTTTGCCGGGTTGCTTTTCGAGCACCTGCTTGAGCTTGACCTTGGGGTCGCTCGAGACCATCTTGGACAGGCGCTGGCCCATGTAGACCGGGTAGTCCAGAACGCGCGCGGCGTCGTTGATGGCCTGCTTGGCCTTAATGGTCGAGTAGGTGATGACGTGGGTGACCTTCTCGGGGCCGTAGAGCTGGCGAACGTGCTCCACGACCTCGAGGCGCCGCTCATCGTCGAAGTCCATATCGATATCGGGCATCTCGGTACGCTGCGGGGACAGGAACCTCTCGAACATCAGGCCGTTCTCGAGCGGGTCGAACGCGGTGATGTTCATGGCGTAGGCGACGATAGCGCCGGCGGCCGAGCCACGGCCGGGACCGACGCCGATGCCGTTGTCTTTGGCCCATTGCACGTACTCGGCAACGATGAGGAAGTAGGCGGCAAAGCCCTTGTCGCAGATGACCTTGTATTCGTACTCAAAGCGCTCTTTGATGTTGACGCCACCGATCTCGCGCGTGGCCCAGTCGTCACCGTAGTGTTGGCGCAGGCCCTTCTCGCACTCGCGGCGGAACTGGCTCTCGTGTGTCTCGCCGGGATCGAGCAACGGGAAGCGCGGCAGGATGATGGAATCCCAGTCCAACTCCACATAGCACTTGTCGGCAATCTCGAGCGTGTTGTCGCAGGCCTCGGGGCAATACGGGAACATCGCCCGCATCTCCTCCTCGGTCTTCATGTAAAACTCCGAGCCGGTCATGCGCATGCGGTTGGGGTCGTCGACCTTGGCGTTCATGCCAATGCACATGATGACGTCCTGCACGGGCGCGTCCTCGCGGCGCAGGTAGTGGAAGTCGTTGGTGGCGATGACCTTGACGCCCACCTGTTTGGCGATGTCGATGAGCGTGCGGTCCATCTGCTCGTCGGTCAGGCCGTTGTCAGTGGTGATGCCGTGTTCCTGGATCTCGATATAAAAGTCGCCGGGATCGAAGGTGTCGCGGAAGGTCTCGGCCCACTTGATGGCACCCTCCATGTCACCGCGGTCGATGTACTTGGGGATGATGCCCGCGATGCAGGCGCTGGTGCAGATCATGCCCTTGGCATGGCGGCGCAGGTTGTCGAGCGTCACGCGCGGCTTGTAGTAAAAGCCCTGCACGGCGGCCTCGGAAACCGTCTGCATCAGGTTGACGTAGCCCTCCTGGTCCTTGGCCAGAAGGATCATATGGTAGAGCTCGGGCTTGTGGTCGCGGGCAAGGGTCTCGTCCGGCGTAAAGTAGACCTCGCACCCAAAGATGGGTTTGATGACCAGGGGCGGCTTGAGCTCGTCGATGTTGCCCTTCTCGTCCCACATGGCCATGTCCTTCACATACTGGGCATGCTCGCGCGGGTTTTCCTCGGGATCGGGCTCCACCAGCTCGTCGCGGCGGTCCTTTTCCAAGAAGGCCTTGTCGTGACTCCAGGTTTTGTACTCGGGCGTGTTGTGGTTAACGGCGTCGCAGGCCAGCGCCAGGTCGGGCACGCCATACATGTAGCCGTGGTCGGTAATGGCCACGGCGGGCATGCCAAGCTCAACGGCACGGTTGACCATATCCTGGATACGGGTTGCGCCGTCGAGCATGGAGAATACAGTGTGATTGTGCAGATGGACGAATGCCATGTGATGAGCTCCGATGCGGGTTCGTGTTCTGACTGAACGATTTTACCCCACGGCACGGACAGCACCCGAACCTAGCCAAACCCACACGGCTCCTCTTGCAGCTGCGGTGGAATAGTTCCCGCTTGGGCCATCCGGGTCGCAATACAGGAACTATTCCAACGCAAGTTATCTGAGGGCTAGAGATTGTAGGTGACTACTTGGGGTTCGGCGGGTTCGACG
>URWZ01000203.1 GCA_900551625.1 uncultured Collinsella sp. | reverse complement strand
AGACCATCGCCGGCAAGAAGAAGGCAACCAGATAATAGAGGAGTGATTGACAATGGCACCTAAGCAGAAGCTGAAGAAAGTCGTCCGCAAGCGCCGCGAGCGCAAGGTCGTGGAGCGCGGTGCGGCGCATATCCGCTCCTCCTTTAACAACACCATCGTGACCCTGACCGATACCCAGGGCAACGCGCTGAGCTGGGCTTCCGCCGGCGGACTCGGTTTCCGCGGCAGCAAGAAGTCCACGCCGTTCGCCGCGCAGACCGCTGCGGAGACCGCCGCGAAGGCCGCATCCGCACCGGCGCCCGTGCCCGCACCCAAGCCCGCCGCCGCGAAGCCTTCGCCTGCCGCACCCAAATCTCAACCCAAAAAGGTGGCTCACCTCAAGCCCGCTGAGCCCAAGCCGAGCCGTGATGAGATGACCTTTGCCCAGCGCATGGTCACCTCCAAGGAGCCTACGGGCGAGAATGAGATCCCCGGCATGGCTCCGGCTCAAAAAATCATCATCGTGCTCGCCCTCATCGCGTTTATCGTCTTTATGGTCTACACGATCACGGGCAGCATGGGCCTGCACTAACCTGTTCGCGCCGGGCTCCATGCCCGCACGTCCTCCTCGTCTAACCCTCAACTTCTGCACAACGCATCCGAAAGGTCGCCCCATGGCTTTGACCGACATCTCGCATCCCACCGACATTGCAATGCTCACCGATCTGTACGAGCTCACTATGGCCCAGGGCCTGTGGGAGAGCGGCAAGGCCAATGAGCAGGGTTGTTTTACCGCGTTTTACCGCGACCATCCCTTTGGTAGCGCCTACGCCGTCATGTGCGGTACCGCCGAGCTGCCCGAGCTGGTCGAGAATCTGCGCTTTACGCCCGAGGATATCGACTACCTCGCCTCGCTTCAGGCTCCCGCCGGCGGCGCGATGTTCAAGCCTGGATTCCTCGACTACCTGCGCGATTTTCGTGCGCATGTAAATATCGACGCCGTCCCCGAGGGCGAGCTCGTCTTTCCACGCGAGCCCATGGTGCGCGTCACCGGTCCTGCGCTCGAGTGCCAGCTGCTTGAGACGGCGCTGCTCAACATCGTCGGCTTCCAGACGCTTGTCGCCACCAAGACGGCGCGCGTGGTGCTGGCGGCGGACGGCCGTCCCGTGGCCGAGTTTGGCCTGCGCCGTGCCCAGGGTCCCGATGGCGGCCTGGCCGTCGCGCGCGCGAGCTACGTTGCCGGCTGTTCCTCTACGTCTAATGTGCTCGCCGGTCGCCGCTACGGTATTCCCGTCTTTGGCACGCATGCGCACAGCTGGGTGATGAGCTTCGATTCCGAGCTCGAGGCTTTCCGTGCCTTTGCCAAGTCGAGCCCCAAGAACTGCACGCTGCTCATCGACACCTACGATGTGCGCGAGGGCTGCGAGCATGCCATTACGGTTGCCAAGGAGATGGAGGCGGTGGGCGAGCGCCTGTCGGCCATTCGCATCGACTCGGGTGACCTCGCCAAGCTCTCCAAGTATGTCCGCGGCCGTTTTGATGCCGAGGGCCTGCCCTATGTGGGGATCTCGGTTTCTAACGATCTGGATGAGTACACGATTCAGTCGCTGCTCGACCAGGGCGCGCCCATCGATAGCTTTGGCGTGGGTACCAAGCTCGCGACCTGCTACGACCAGCCGGCGCTGGGCGGCGTGTACAAGCTTTCCGCCCGCCGTGCGAGCGAGGCCGACCCGTGGACGCCGGTGGTCAAGCTCTCCGAGCAGCCCTACAAGCGCACGATCCCGGGCGTGCAGCGCGTGCGCCGTTATTACGACGGCTTTGGCGGCCCGGTCTGCGACATGATCTATGACGAGGACCATCTGGCGGGGGAGGGCGCCGCGCGCGGCAATACCCTCGTGGCCGTGAACGATGCCGCCCTGGTAACCGATGTGTCGGAGCTTGAGTATCGCGAGCTGCTGGTGCCGATCGTGCGCGATGGCAGTGCGGTGGCTCCGCGTGAGAGCATCGAGGACGCGCGCGAGCGCTGTGCTTGGGCGCTCGATCATCTGGACGCGGCTTTTAAGCGCTTCCTGTATCCGCAGACCTACGTGGTGGGTATGGAACAGGGCCTGGCCCAGGTGCGCGACGAGCTCGTGCGCAAGAACATGGCCGCGGCATCGGCTTTCCCCTGGGCAAAATGATCCGCATGCGACGGAGGAAAGCGGACTATATTCTCGCTCACCCGTTCGCTCGCTTGCTCAGCATTCGATTGGTTTGACGTATGACGACTTCTTATAAAACGATGGTGGTAAAGATCGGTTCGTCCACGGTGGTGGGCGCCGACGGCAAGGTCAACCGCGCCTTTATCGGCGGGCTGGCCGATCAGGCTGCTGTCCTGCGCAAGCTCGGCTGGCGTCTGGTCGTGGTGAGTTCGGGCGCCATCGCCTGTGGCTATCCCGTGCTGGGCTTCGACCGCAAACCGGTCGGTGACTTGCCGAGCCTGCAGGCCTGCGCCTCGGCCGGTCAGTGCATCATCTCGTCGGCCTACGACGAGGAGTTCCATGCGCGCGACCTGCTCACCTCGCTCGTGCTGCTCACACGTCACGACACGGCGCGTCGCACGTCCTATCTGCACGCGCGCGACGCCCTGCTGCGTCTGGTGGAGCTGGGCGTGGTGCCGGTCGTCAACGAGAACGACACCGTCACCGTCGATGAGATCAAGTTCGGCGACAACGACACGCTGGCGGCGCTCGTGAGCTGCCTGGTTTCCGCCGACCTGTGCGTGACGCTGTCCGACATCGACGGCCTCTACACCGCCAATCCGCATGAGGACCCCACGGCCGAGTTTGTCCCTGTCGTGCATAAGATCGATGCCAAGATCATCGCCTCGGCGGGCGATTCTTCGACCTCGGTGGGCACGGGCGGCATGATCACTAAGATCCGCGCGAGCCGCATTCTGATGACGGCGGGCATTCAGAGCGTGATTTGCTCGGGCGAGGAGCCCGATGCGCTCGTGCGCCTTGCCCGCGGCGAGAGCGTGGGCACGCTGTTCGATCCGCCGGCGGAGCGTCTGGACATCGCACCCCGCAAACTGTGGATCGCGCTGGGCGACAAGGCACATGGGTCGGTGACGGTTGATGATGGTGCTGCGAAGGCGCTGGTTAGCCGTGGCTCTTCCTTGCTTGCGGTGGGTGTTCGCGAAGTCGATGGCCAGTTTGCCGAGGGCGATGTGCTCGATGTGTGCGATCCGAGCGGTATGGTCGTCGCCCGCGGTATCGCCGAGGCCGATTCGGACGTGTTGGAACTTGCTGCCGGCCGCCGCCAGGACCAGATCGCCAGCAACCGCCTGCTCGCAAACCCTGTCTCTTATACACATCTGACGCTGCCGACGATATGC
>URWZ01000202.1 GCA_900551625.1 uncultured Collinsella sp. | reverse complement strand
GCCTCGAGAAGATCGAGCCGGTCGCGTAGGTTGCCTACATAAGCGATTTGCAAGGGCGCTCCTTTCTGGGGCGCCCTTTTTGTGTGCGGAGCTATACCATATCGTGCGGACAGCTCAATAGAAAACACACGAACAAACGTTCTGTATATAGCCATCTACCTGCTATGCTTATGTTAAATAGAAGCGAGAGGAAGGGGATGCGATGGAGCTGTTTGATGAGCGGGTAGTTTTGTTTGAGAGCGATGAAGGTGGGGAGCACTTACTAGTTACGTGTGAGCCATCGGGTGTGGGTGGTTTGGTGGTGCGGCAGACGAGCGAGGGCCCGTTGACCCAATGGTGTTTTGAGGAGTCGTCGCATGTAGTCGAGACTTTTGTGACGCACGAGGGGCTTGTGGCGCTTGAGCGGTTCTATGGAGTTGAGACTTCTAACCAGGTGGCGCGCATGTTGAGTATCTCGTTTGCCGATTATGACTGTGCCCAGCGGGTGCGCTCGCTGTTGAGGGAGCTCGGTGCCGGGTTCGATGTGGTTGAAAAGCCGATTGATCGCATGGGGGACGTTGGCGCATGCGGAGCTGCGTGAGGAACATATTCTTCAAAAAGTTTGAGATTGTGCTTGACTCCAACTAACTAAAGTGGTTTTATATGTCTTGCGCTGCGGCGTTACCTCAGCTGGATAGAGGGTCTGACTACGAATCAGAACGTCATAGGTTCGAATCCTATACGCCGCACCATTTGAACTTAAAGCCTCCGGCAACGGGGGCTTTTCTTTTACGCCGGCATCCCATGGATTCGGACCTCGGTCGAGGCGCGAGCGTGAAGCGGACGCGGAGCGTCCGTAGCGAGCGGGCGAGCGCGCCGGCAGGCGGGCGAAGCCGGTGCGGATCCGCGAAGCGGATGCGCGGAATCCTATACGCCGCACCAATTGAAATCGAAAGCCTCCGGTAACGGGGGCTTTTCTTTTATGGCGGCATTCGACACCAGAAGCTCGACTGGAATCGTGCGCCGCCGTCCGCGGGAGACTATTTCTTATCGACTCGTGTAAGATTCCGAGTAGGTGTCGCGGCCCATCCGCGACCGCTCCTTCTTTCAACGACTGATCAGGGTGATATTTCGTGGCAGAGCGTCCGACATACAAGCTCAGGTTTCTCGACCCCAAAAAGCGTTTTCCATCGATGCCAGAGCAGCCTGCGGGGCGCTCATATGGTGTTGTCTGGAAAGTCTTTGGCGAGGACCCCAAAGAGTCGTGCTATGTCGTCGAATTCGTCGGCAAAACTCACATATCGCTCTTGGGCTACGTGAGCGTGTCGGGCAAGGTTTATAAGGTTGACCGCCCTGTTCGGGAAGTACCGTTGCCCGAGGACCCTGACATGGAGCTGGTCCTTCACGAGTCCGATTCCAGTATTGGCGAGATTATGGTGAGGGAGGCCAACGGAGCAATGCACGCGTGTGCGCGAACTGCCGGCTCTCCCGAAGGCCCCATGCGCGAGCAGTCCGACCACGAGACATGGAATTCGATCCGCGCCCTTCCTTACGGCGAGTTCATGGCCTCGATGTTCTTGCGCTACGTGATATTTGCCAACTCCGAAAGCGCTCTTGCGAACACGACGGGCGTCGACGGTCTCGATGTAGACATGCAAAACGTTGTCGACAAGATCAAACTCGTAAAGTTGCCCGAGCCGGTCGAGGTGTTTTTGGGCTTTGACACGGCACCGCTCCCCGATGCTATCGAGACGCTGCTTTACCGTGTTGACCATGCCGAGAATCCGAGCGGTATCGAGCGCTATGCTGCCGCTCTTATGAGCGAGATCGACTTGCCCCGCCTGCGCACCATTGCTGCCAAGTCCGAAATGAGCCTAGCGCGCATCGACCGCTCAAGGCTGTTCTATCTCAATTTTGATCGTAGCCTGCTGGACCAGGACGAGATTGACATGCTGCTTGCCATCGAGTGCCGTCTCAACCGCCTCTCCGGCATCCTTGAGCGCATCGGGGCCGGATTGGTCCCCGCGGCATCCTCGCCGAGCCTTGAGGGCTGCGCGCTCTTTGATGCGTGGCATATCGCCAAGACAACCAACGATGTTCCCCGACTGCTCGATACGACCTCGAGCGACAACCCGTGGGGCAAACCCGGAACGGTAGCTTGCCAGCCGGGCGGTGAGTGGGACGTGCGTACCCGCTTCGCGCGTATCGTCGAGGCGCTTAACGTGGTCACACGGCTCGACTATACCTATCGGGCAAACGTTGCCGAGGGGATTATGCTCGTTCGGTTTGGGCACTCTGTCGTGGATGCCATGCCACAGCGTGAATACGACGCTCAGGAGGATGTCTGGCGCGAGTTGGACGAGAACGCGCGTGTGATTTGGGCCGCGGAGCACGACGCGCGCGTGGCGCTTACGCTGGCAGCGGCTTGCTTTGCCGCAGGTGCCTGCATTGCGCGCTGCTATGTTCCAGGTGATTCAGGCCATCAAGCAGGGCGAGCGCGTCATTGCAACATATTCCTTTGGGCGTGCGGCCTATCTGGCCAATTGCGTGCCTGTCGCCAAGGATCTTGAGAGCATGGATATGGACGATATGCCGTGCAAGCGCATGCTTGAGGCATATGAGTCGGACGCGCCGGATGCGATTGAGCCTGCAGAGGTTCACGCTCGCCCGCGTGACGACCACCGTTCGCTGCCGCCGGCGTTGCGCGACCTGCTGCTTGCCGATACGGCTGATGAGCTCGAGGTCATGGAGATGGACGATGACCCGTATGTGGCGCGCGTCGTTGAGTTGCGCGAGCAGGCAAAAGTTGACCGTGCAAGTGCGTTTGAGGGCTTCTCCCGTCTTGTTGAGGAGCTGGAGGCCAAGTGTGCCGTTGCCGAGCTTTTGGCAACGGGTCCGGTCCAGACGCAGTTTTGCGACAACCAGCTGGTACGCATGGTGCTGCCGGTAATGGAGGAAGACCGCTCCGTTCGTATTTTGCGTGCTCCCGATGCGCTGTACTTTGCCCAGCACGAGATCTGCAGTTATTACGCCGAGCAGGAGGATTTTGAACGGGCATTGCCCGAGGTGCGTTGTCTTTACGATCTGGCTCGCTCGTCCATGCAGTCGCACTTTGCGCTCATCAACGTGCTGGCGCGCCTGGAGCGCTTTGACGAGATTATCGAGGTGGCGCGCCACGGCCTGCGCATTGCCAGTGACCGTTCCGCAATCGGTTATCTGTTCTATCGTCTGGCGTTTGCCTATTGGAACTGCGACCAGCTCGAGCTCGCGTTGGCGTGCTACCGCCTCGTGCCGCGCGGCGAGGAGTCGGGTAGCAGCGCGCTGGAGGAAATGCAGGGCCTGTCTCTTATACACATCTGACGCTGCCGACGATATGCAGTGT
>URWZ01000201.1 GCA_900551625.1 uncultured Collinsella sp. | reverse complement strand
TACGAGATAGCGTAGCGTCTCGTGGGCTCGGAGATGTGTATAAGAGACAGAAGTAGTACCTTGCACTTTACGCTATCAAAGTGCTTGCTGCAAAAACGTTACTGGAGGGCATCTATGGCACCAGCACTGTCCGATCTTCAACCGCAATCAGCGCCCAAGGCCACCGCGGCGGCGCAAGCCGCCATTGGCGACAGTCTGGTCAAAGAGGCTCAAACTTTTGCCGATGAGCTTGCCGCATGGCGTCACGATCTGCATCGGACGCCCGAACTTGGTAACGACCTCCCGCAGACCTCTGCGTATATCCAAGCGCGCCTGGCCGAGATGGACATCCCGTTTGCCACGCTCGTCGACGGTTCCTGCGTCGTTGGCCTGATCGGTGCCGGTGCGGCCGCGGCCGCTCAGGGCAATGGCACGTGCAAGGACGAGCGGGCCGGAACGGTCGTCATGCTCCGAGGCGATATGGACGCCCTGCCCGTTGTCGAGGAATCCGGCGAGCCCTTTGCATCCACCAATGGCTGCATGCATGCTTGCGGTCACGATATGCACGCGACGGCCCTGCTTGGTGCGGCGCGCCTGCTCAAGGCCCGCGAGGCCGAGCTCATCGACGCCAATGCCACCGTCAAACTGCTGTTCCAGCCGGGCGAGGAGACCTTCGAGGGCGCCCGCGCCGCTATCGCCGACGGCTTGCTCGAGAACCCGCGCCCTCAGGCGGCCTTTGCCATGCATGTCAACAGCCAGTCGCCGCTTGGCCTGGTGCTCTACGGCAGCCCGGCGCTCTCGGGCGTGTACGGTTTCCGTATCACGCTCCAGGGCAAGGGCGGCCATGGCTCGAGCCCCGAGATCTGCATCGACCCCATCACGGCAGGCGTGCATGTGCATCTGGCGCTCCAGGAGCTTATCTCCCGCGAGGTGCCGGCGGCCAAGGAAGTCGCACTTACCGTTGGTAAGTTTGCTGGCGGCTTGGCGGCCAACGTCATCCCCGACACCTGCGTGCTCGAGGGAACGCTGCGCGGCTTTGATGTTGAGCTCATGGCTCACCTCAAGACCCGCATCGCGGAGGTCGTTAACGGCGTTGCCGCGACCTATCGTACGCCGGCGACCATCGAGACACTTTCGGATGTTCCGCCGCTTGTACTCGACAGCGATATGACTCAGGCGTCGCTTGGCTACGTGGGCGCAGTGCTGCCCAAGGCGGCTTTCTTGCCGCTTTTCCATGCCATGGCGAGTGAGGACTTCGCGCTTATCTCGAGCGAGATTCCGAGTGCGTACTTTACCGTGGGCGCGGCCGTAACCGACACGGACGAACACTTTGCCCAGCACCATCCCAAGGCACGTTTTAACGATGCCGAGCTGCCGCTCGGTGCCGCGGCCTATACCGCCGTCGCTTTGGGCTATATCGCCGACCACCGGTAGCACCCAACCTTGCCTTTCAAGCCTGCGGGCATGGCCGTAAGGCCTATGCCCTTGTCTTTCAAGGCAATCTTGGGCACTACCGGCGCCATTGTCTCGGGCGTGCTGTTCGATGC
The DNA here is from genome assembly GCA_900551625.1 of uncultured Collinsella sp. Taxonomy (GTDB): domain Bacteria; phylum Actinomycetota; class Coriobacteriia; order Coriobacteriales; family Coriobacteriaceae; genus Collinsella. The sequence goes on along the minus strand of URWZ01000201.1, from coordinate 1,841 downwards.
CACGGGCTCCTTTGCGAGCACCTGGATCGTGTGCCTGGCGTGCTCTGTGGTCATGCTCGTGTTCCTGCTGGCATCCGAGCCCATCGCCGCCAAGCTGCGCGCAAGCGTGGCGGGGGAGTAGGTAGGCCAAAGCGCATCGCCGCTTGTCCGCTTCGTCCGCGGCGGCGCGTCTGGCCGAACGAGCCCCCATACCCTCGTTCGGTCAGACGCGCCGCCGCGTTTTGTTTTTGCCGTATAATGACCACTACCTATGACGCGATACAAAAGAAAGGTGTTTGCCCATGCAGGCACAGAAGGCAGAGGGAACCCGCGACCTTATCGGCGCCGAGATGCGCGCCTGGCAAAAGATGCAGCAGATTGCGGCCGGCGTGTTCGAGCCGTTTGGTTTTAAGCCCATCGAGACGCCCGCGATCGAGCAGGTGGACGTGTTTGTCCACGGTATCGGCCAGTCGACCGACGTCGTGCGCAAGGAGATGTTCCGCGTGTTTAGCGGTGCCAACCTGGAGCGCGTCTTTACCGAAGGCACCGACACTAAGCTTAAGCCCAAGCAGCGCCTGGCCCTTCGTCCCGAGGGCACGGCCGGCGTGGTGCGCGCCGTCGTGGAGAACAACCTGGTGCCCCAGGGCTCCACGCCGTTTAAGGCCTACTATGCCGAGGCCATGTTCCGCGGCGAGCGCCCCCAGAAGGGCCGTCTGCGCCAGTTCCACCAGGTGGGTATCGAGTGGCTCGGCGCTCCCGATCCGGCGGCAGACGCCGAGTGCATCATCATGCTCATGGAGTTCTACAAGCGCCTGGGCTTCGATCTTTCCAAGCTTCGTCTGCTCATCAACTCGATGGGTGACGCCCAGTGCCGTCCGGCTTATCGCGAGCAGGTTAAGCAGTTCATCCTCGATCACGCCGACGAGATGTGCGATGAGTGCCGCGAGCGCGCCGAGCTCAACCCGCTGCGCGCCTTCGACTGCAAGAACGACCACTGCCGCGAGATCATGGCCGAGGCTCCGCTGATGGGTGACAACCTGTGCGATGAGTGCCGCGAGCACTACGAGCAGGTCAAGCGCTATCTGGATGCCGCCGGTATCGAGTATGTCGAGGATCCCACCTTGGTGCGCGGCCTGGACTACTACACCCGTACTGTCTTTGAGGTCGAGGCCCCTGGCGCCGGCGTCGGCTCCATCGGCGGCGGCGGCCGCTACGATGGCCTGGTCGAGCTCGAGGGTGGCAAGCCCACGGCGGGCGTCGGCTTTGCTGTCGGTTTTGAGCGCGCCCTGCTGGCCCTGCAGGCCTTTGGCAGCGATTTGGGTGCCGATGAGGCCCCGTGCGTCTATGTCGCCAACGCCGGCAAGGAGCTGCGTCAGAACGTCTTTGCCATTACGCAGGAGCTTCGCGCCGCAGGTATCGTGACCGAGGCCGACTATCAGGGTCGTTCGCTCAAGGCCCAGTTTAAGCAAGCCGATAAGGTAGGCGCCAAGCTCATCTTGGTCCTGGGTGGCGACGAGCTTGCCGCCGGCAAGGTCAAAGTGCGCGACATGCAGAGCCATGACGAGGTGCTCGCCGATCTGGACAACGTCGTCGAGGCGGTTCGCGAGCGCCTGTAGCGCATCTTTTTGAGCTTCGGGCCTGCTAACGTGCCCTGCTCATGGAGAGCGATTGTTACGGGGGTGTTTCGCTTTTATGCGGAATGCCCCCGTTTACGTATGCCGCCCACCGAGAAATACGACCATTTAGGGCAAAAACCTTTGCAATGCAGAAAATACTTTTGTGTGGTAAAGCGCAATCAGTGTCGAAAGTATTTCTCAAGCGCCTATAATGAATACCGCATGTTACGTGCATAGAAGGAGGAA
>URWZ01000200.1 GCA_900551625.1 uncultured Collinsella sp. | reverse complement strand
GAGATGTGTATAAGAGACAGTATCGGCAGACCGGTTGTCCTTGTCTTTTTTGGCGACCATCAGCCGAGCGCCGCAACGACTCTCAACGACGAGCTGTACCCTCAGGAAGATACGGCAAGCCACGCTTTCCGTATCTATCAGTCGACATATTTCGTCTGGGCTAACTATGAAATCGCCGGCAATACCGAGCTCAACGTCTACGACACCGTCGGGGCAAACGAGATTGCAGCCATTACCCTTAATAAGATCGGCGCCCCGCTCACCGACTATCAAAAGGCTCTGCTTGCAACAAGGTCAGATGTGCCCACCATCAATGTCGCCGGCTACCTTGGTGCCGACGGGCTGCGCTACGACTTGGAATCTGAAGACAGCCCATACGCCTCGACGATCGACAAGCTGCAGCGCATGCAATACCTCGAGTTCGCCAGCAAAGTTCAGTAAGCCCGCCCATTCGCTTGGACCCATCGTATTGCAATCACGCTCGGCCCAAATGCATCGTAAATGGCTCCCGCTCGCAAACGAGGGTACAATGACGCTCGTGTCACATCACGGGGCCCCGGCCCCAACATATACAAAGGAGTCATACATGGGTTGCGAGCACGCACAGGCAGCCGGCGGGCAAACGTCGCCGTCGCAATTTGAGGAGAATACGCTGTCCGAAGTCAAGCGCGTTATCGCCGTGCTTTCCGGTAAGGGCGGCGTCGGCAAGTCATTCGTCACCGGCGCCATCGCCACGGAGCTTTCCCGCCACGGTCACAAGGTCGGCGTCCTCGATGCCGATATTACCGGCCCCTCTATCCCTAAGATGTTCGGCATGAGCGGACGTCACGTCCACGCCCTCGGCAACCTTATGCTGCCCGAAATCTCCGAGCACGGCGTCAAGATTATGAGCTCTAACCTGCTGCTCCAAAACGAAACCGACCCCGTCCTCTGGCGCGGTCCGGTTATCGCGGGTGCCATCAGGCAGTTCTGGAGCGAAACCTCATGGGGCCCCATCGACTACCTGCTGGTCGACATGCCTCCGGGAACGGGCGACGTCGCCCTCACCGTCTTCCAGTCGCTGCCCGTCGATGGCATCGTCATCGTCACGAGCCCGCAGGATCTGGTCTCGATGATCGTCGCCAAGGCGGTCAACATGGCCGAGAAGATGAACGTCCCCATTCTGGGAATCGTCGAAAACATGAGCTATATCGAGTGCCCCGATTGCGGCAAGAAGATCGAGGTCTTTGGCAAGAGCAAGCTCCCCGAGGTCGCCGAGCGTTACAACCTCGAGATCCTAGGGCAGCTTCCCATCAATCCGGCACTCGCCGAGGCTTGCGACAAGGGCGAGGTTGAGACCGCACTGCCCGACGGTATGCTGCCCCAAGCCGTCTCCGCTGTCGAGGCCATTGCCCCGCACGAGACCGCCGAGGCCTAAGTGAACACAAACGCCTCCTATGACGTCTTGGTAATCGGCGGCGGGGCCTCGGGTCTCGCCGCCGCCATTACGGCCGCACGCACAGGCAAAAGCGTCTGCATCGTTGAGCGCGATGTTGCCTGCGGCCTTAAACTCCTTGCGACCGGCAACGGCCGCTGCAACCTTTCCAACGAATCAATTGATTTCCAGCGGTACAACCGCCCCGCATTCGTCGAATCCGTCATGGGTCCCCGGCCCGAGCAAGAGCTCGGCAGTTTCTTCTCCTCGCTGGGCATCATGACGACCTCCGAGGAGGGCCGGCTGTATCCGCGCTCCCTTCGTGCCGAATCGGTGCGCGATGCGCTTCTCAACGCTTGCAATCACCTGGGTATCACCTTGATCTGTGGAGCAAACGTTGCCTCGGCATTCAAAGCCCCCGAGGGCTGGACACTCCAAATAGACCGTCCTGCGCGAGCACTCAAGGCAAAAAAGCACGACGACCGAAAAACGGAGGTCCGCTCACTTCGGAAGGCGCTCGCCGACACCCCTCGCAAGAACGAGACGCTGCAGGCAAAGGCCGTAATTATCGCTACGGGCGGCAGCCCCGCCGACATCGCGAAGACGTTCAATCTTTCCCTCACACCGCAGCGCCCCGTCCTCTGCCCCGTGTCGGCATCGGTCTTCGGCGACCAGACTGCGCTCAAGACGCTGGATGGCCTGCGCGTCCGCGCCCGTTTGACGCTCACCCGCAATCACGAGGAGCTCTGGTGCGAAGACGGAGAAGCGCTCTTCCGAACCTTTGGCATCTCGGGCGTTGCCGCCTTTAACCTCTCCCGTCGCGTCCAGCGCGGCGACACGATTCTGCTCGACGTTTTCCCCGACCTCTCCAAAGACGAGTTGCTCGATATGCTCAGCCAGCGAGTTGCGTTGCTCGGAAGCTTTTCACCCCGCGACCCCCGCTGGCTCGACGGCATGCTCGCCCCGCAGCTCTCTCACGTTGTCTGCACCGCATTCGAACAGTGCCACCCCGGGTCGCACGACGTCATCCATCTGGTCTCAATCCTCAAGCACTTTAAGATGCTCGTCGAGGGAACGACAGAGGAGCGTTCGGCCCAGGTCACGCGCGGCGGCGTGCCCATCGAGAGCGTCTCAGCTCCCAACCTCTGCGTGAGCAACGCGGCAGACGCCCCACTTTACATCTGTGGCGAGGCGCTCGACATCGATGCCGATTGCGGCGGTTTCAACCTTGCATGGGCTTGGATCTCGGGTATTCGCGCTGCAAGCAGCCTATAGCCGCGCAGTCTATAATCAAAACGCATTCGGGCCGTCTGGGACACCGGGCGGCCTCTTTCTTGCATCTAAGGAGACCTCAATGATCGAAATCACCCAAGTCCACGCGTCACTCGATGAGGCCGGCGACGAAGCCGCCTGCCTTGCTATTGGTAGACGCGCCGTCAAACGAACCCTGCGATGCGAGGATTCCCAGATTAAAGCCATTGAGCTCCATCGCAAGTCAATCGACGCCCGTAAAAAGCGAGATGTCCATTTTATTTTGAGCTTTCGAGTCGAGCTGACAAGCTCCCGACTCGAGCAGGAGGTGGTCGACCGCGTCGCCGAGCGCGACCGCTCGCGCATCCGCATGGTAGACGGCGAGGCTCCTTCATTCCCCAACCCTGTCCCGAATGCACCCAAGGGGCGTCCCGTCGTTGTCGGCGCCGGTTGCGCCGGTCTCTTCGCCGCCCTGACCCTTGCCGAAGCGGGCCTTAAACCCCTGCTCATCGAGCGCGGCGACCCCGCACTTCGCCGCTCGCAAGCGATTGATCTCTTTCTTAAGGAGCGTATCCTCGATCCCGAAAGCAATATCCAATTTGGCCTGGGCGGCGCAGGGACCTTCTCGGACGGCAAGCTCACCACCCGCATCGGCGACGAGCTCTGCGGCTTCGTGACCGAAGTGTTCCTCGAGCACGGCGCGCCGAAGGAG
>URWZ01000199.1 GCA_900551625.1 uncultured Collinsella sp. | reverse complement strand
CTCTTCGGACACCGCAACATCGAGCATACGATCGACGCGATAAGGTGTGAACGGCTGATGACCCGAGCCGGCATTAGCCCATTTATCTCTAAATCCAATCATGTAATAGAGTTCGTCGGAGTAGATAAGGCGCACGGGTGTGAGCTCGTAGGTCTTTCCGTCATGATTAAGGGCCTTTTGCTTGGCGGCGTCGTAGTGGAAGTAACGAAACCGAATCTTACGTTTTTCACGCATAGCCTGCTGAATCAAGTCGATGTTGAGCAGGGCATCGGAGTTTTGCATCTTCACGCGCGAAGGCACGTCGACGCGCTTGTGCATCAACTCGCGTTCGCCCAGGCTGGCGAGGCTCTGCAGCTTACCGATGAGGTGGTCGGTCAACTCATCGGTCAAAAATGGCGAACTCTGCACGGCGTCAACAAGCATGATGAGCTCTTGCAGGTCGAGTGGGCGTGAGACCAGCGCCCATTCCTTGCCGCCACGCTGGTCAACATCGAGCCCAAAGTCGCGAAGCGTTTGCAGATCGCGATAGATAGCCTTTCGTTCGGCCTCGAGATCGTGATAGGCGAGCTCCTCGATGATCTGCTGCGTTGTGAGCCCGTGCGCGCTGTCGGTCTTTTCCATCAAGGTTTTAAGCAGGAACAGAAGCCTGAGCTTTTGATTTGGTCTGTTCGCCACGTTGTCTCCTTTCGCCGGCAGGGTAACAGCCGAAGATGCAAAACAAGACCCGTTATTGGGACTCATTGTAGCCCGAGCGACCGTAGTATTCGCAGCAATAAGAGCTCGAATAGGGCGAAAGGTGGTTAAACGGAAATCGGCGGTTTGGCTGGCTGGTGTGACATGCGCTCTATTGGCTTGGGGCCGGTTCCGGTTTACAAGGATCAGAACAGGAGAAATGCGATGGCAGACATCAAAGTCTTTGCCGAGAATCTTGAGGGTTCAACCAAGGAGCAGATCGAGGAGATTTCCAGCTGCCCGGCGTTTGAAGGCGCCAAGATCCGCATCATGCCCGATGCCCATAAGGGCAAGGGCTGCGTGATTGGCTTTACGGCAAACTTGGGCGACAAGGTGATTCCCAACCTGGTGGGGGTCGACATCGGATGCGGGATGTACTGTGTGCCGCTTGCGGAAACCATCGCGCGCGACGATCTCATTCAGTTCAATCGCGATGTGAAGCGCGCGGTGCCCACGGGCTTTAGCCTTCATCGCGATCCTGCCTGCGTACTCGCAGACTTTGACATGGAGTCGCGTGATTGGCTGCAGGATAAACGCAAGGTTGAGCGCTCCATGGGTACGTTGGGCGGTGGCAACCACTTCATTGAACTCGACGAGGACGAGGACGGGCGCCAATACCTTGTCGTGCACACCGGCTCGCGCAACATGGGCAAGCAGACGGCGGAGCACCATCAGGCGCTGGCGCAGAAGACGTGCACGGCAGATATCCCCGACGAGCTTAAGTATCTTGAGGGTGATCTTTCTGCCGAGTATCTCGTCGATATGCATAACTGCCAACGCTTCTCGAATCAGAACCGCAAGGCGATTGTCGCGCAGATTGTTGAGCGTACAGGAATTCGACTCGACGGAGACGGCTTTACCACCATGCACAACTACATCTCGGAAGGCGGCATGATTCGCAAGGGCGCCATTAGCGCTCATGCGGGAGAGATGGTGCTGATTCCGTTTAATATGCGCGACGGTGCCGTTATTGCACGCGGCAAGGGAAACGAGGACTGGAACTGCTCGGCGCCGCACGGGACGGGTCGTGCGATGAGTCGCACAAAAGCGTTCCAAACGCTCGATACCAGGTCGTTCGTTAACGAGATGCGCGATGCCGGCATCTACTGTCCGAGCGCATGCGAGACGACGCTCGATGAGTCGCCCGAAGCGTATAAGCCTGCGGATGATGTGCTGAGACTCATGGACCCGACGGTCGATGTTATTCACCGACTCAAGCCGATTTGGAATTTTAAGGCTACTGGTAAGCGCGGCAGGCGTTAGGAGGGTTGCGATGACGCTAAAGATGGGCTCCAGGGACGACCGAATTGGCCGAACTGTGAGATGGGCGAGATGATGAGCTTCCCGGGCGTGATGCCGCCGACAGATGCGAGCCAGCGTGGTTGGATTCGTGAAGAACGGGGCGATGACGGCTTTGACATAAGCCGTTTCCATAATCGACTGACTTCCGGGCTCGATCATCCCATGGAAACATCGGTGTTCGAGGTTCTGCAGGTATTGAAGACTGGTACGCCTGTTGATGACATCCTGGGCGGTGGTATTGGACTCGGCAAGCTTAGCGTGATTGGCGGCGCGCATGAAGACGTTTCGAACGTGCTGGCACACGCGGTGCTGCGCCTGAGTGAGCAGTGCGCCGTGCTTTACGTGCCGATTCGGGAGCGTGAAGAGGATGCGATTGCCCGGCTTATTCGTGCCGAGATGGGCACCAAAGTGCCGGAGGATTCTGAAGAGCGTCAAGTCGAGGCGATTCGCGCAACGATGCGTCTCAAGCAGTGCAACCTGGGCATCTTTGTCGAAGACAACATGACCATGGACCTTTTAACGAGCTGGTTGCTCGGCGACCAAACGTGGAACAGAGCGGTACTAGAGAACATCGTGGTCGTAATCGACGGACTCGAAATGCTCGACGACAACCGCCCGATAAACGCTGCCCTGCGCGACTTACGCAGCATGCTTAGCCCAACATCCGCCATCCTGGCAGGTTGCTTTGCGGCAGAGGGCCGAGACAACGATGTGGCATTCGCCGAGACCCACTGCAATGCAGATGCTCTGGTCCGCATGAGTACCGATTGCACGGAACTTTCCTGCACAAAAGTCTTCGGTTGAGGCCATAGCCAATAACAACTGCTCGGCCAGCAGTGCGTCTATCAGCAGAAAATGACTGCTCAACAGCCAAGAAGATGCGTTTAAGCGGGTTAAGAATTACCATCAAATAGAGGACAAAGGCGAGCGGGCTTCTGCCAGATTCAGAAAGGAACGTCCAATGACAACACGTAAAGATCGGAACGTTAGGCGAATCGTTCCTTCCATTGAGGCTTCGCTTCATCCGGATAGGTATTACGAGTTTGATTTAGACCAGAACAGTTTTCCGGTTTTTAGCGATAAGAACATCGCCTTTGTGAACGGTCTCGTAAATAACGATTCGAATTACACATGGATTGATCAGGGCACAATTCACGACAAGTATGTGGATGCCTCGAACGGCGACGCCTGCGCCATCCGGGAGGCTGTTTATTTTACTAATAAAATGAATTCGACGCACTTGGCTGCAGTGACGGTAAAGGGTGACCAAGATAAGCTAATGGGCAAGATGAATGCCGAGCTCAAACGGCTTTGCGAAATCAAAGAGGATCCGCAAGGCGGTAGTGGTGAAAAGGGGGATGAGGGCGAAGCCGAGCTTACTGGCGGAACACTTA
>URWZ01000198.1 GCA_900551625.1 uncultured Collinsella sp. | reverse complement strand
ACGAGATAGCGTAGCGTCTCGTGGGCTCGGAGATGTGTATAAGAGACAGGTTGGATATCGAGGCCTTCGGCTGCAAGTACGCTTACACGGTCGACGGCGGTCCGGTTGGCGAGCTTGAGTGGGAGTGCTTCAACGCCGCCGAGGCAACCGTTCGCTTTGAGGGCCAGTCCATTCACCCCGGCGACGCCAAGGGGCGCATGGTCAACGCGGGCAACCTGTTCTGCGACTTCAACGCCCTGCTCCCCTACGAGCAGCGCCCGGAATACACCGAGGGCTACGAGGGCTTCTATCACCTTGAGGGCGTCTCGGCAACGGTCGACCATGCCACGGCGCGCTATATCGTCCGTGATCACGATGCCGCCAAGTTCCAGCAGAAACTCGAGCTGATGAATGCCGCCGCCGCACTGCTCAACCAGCGACTGGGCGAGGAGCGCGTAACGGTCGAGATTAAGCAGCAGTATCGAAATATGGCCGAGATCGTTCGTGACTATCCCGAGCTTATTGATGTTGCCAAGGAAGCCTACCTTGCCTGCGGCGTTGAGCCCCAAGTACTGCCGATTCGCGGCGGCACCGACGGCGCACAGCTGTCGTTCCGCGGCCTGCCCTGCCCCAACCTCTCGACAGGCGGCTACTGTTACCACGGCGTCAACGAGTTTGTCCCGGTCAGCTCGCTCGTCAAGATGACCGACGTCCTGCAGGAGCTCGTCGCCCGTTTCGCATAAGACTGGCTGCATAAGCCCAAAAGACGAATCGCCCCGTCCTCAACAGAGAACGGGGCGATTTTTGGTGCAAGAAAAGTAGTCGGCATCGCAGGTTGAGCCAACGTCAGCGAGCGACGTCCAAGGCGAACAAGTTGGCATGAAAAAGGCAGGGCATTGACCTTCTGGTCATGCCCTGCCTTTTGAATGACAAATTGTCGCCCTGGGCGGCGCGCAGCGTCGAGCCGTTACGCGGGCTGGTAAGCCCGCGTAACTCTAATAGTTGGCTTCGTAGCCGTTGCCGTCACCGGTGGGCTCTTCGTAGTAATCGGAGCCGTCGCTCGAATCGTCGGAATCGTCCGAGCCACCCGACGAGGTCGCGGTGCCATATGCGTAGTCCTCGGACGTATTGTTGTTGAGGTCACCGATCGTGGAGCTGGAGCCGTCTGAAAGGCCCATGGTGTTGGGGCCCTTGGGATCCTCACCGGCGTCAACGCGGGCCATCATTTCCTTAAACTCGTCTTCGTAAACAAAGACATAGCTCACGCCGTCGATCATAGTGCTGTCGTCGGCGTACGAAGGCAGGTTGGCCGAGTAGATGCCCTCGACATCCATGCCGCGCATGGCATTGACCGTGGACACGATATCCTGAACGCTCATATCGGTTACGAGCATATCGGACAGCGAATTAACCAGGCCAAAGATCTTCGTGGCATCGAAGTTATTGAGAATCTGGTTGGCAAGGGCGCCAAGCACCTGACGCTGATGGCGCATGCGCGTGTAATCGCCGTCGGCATAGGTGTAGCGGCAGCGGGCATAGGTAAGAGCGGTAGCGCCGTCCATATGCTGCTGACCAGCGGTAATCTTAATATCCAGATGCTCGGGATCGTCGACGTCGTCGGTCGCGTTGATGTCGATACCGCCAACCGAATCAATAAGCGACTGCATGCCGTCAAAGCTGACCTCGGCATAGTGAGAAATCTGCACGCCGCACAGCTCGTTGACCGCCTGGACCATGGCCCCGGCGCCGCCAACGGTGTGGCAGGCGTTGATCTTCATGGTCTCGCCCTTGTACACGACCTTGGTGTCGCGCGGAACGGAAATGAGCGTCGCCAGCTTTTGCGTGGGGTCGATGCGTGCCAGGATAATCGAGTCGGCACGATACGTATCCTCGCCCGGACGACCGTCGGTACCAAGAAGCAACACGTAGAACGGATCTTTTGCCTCATTGGTATCGACCAGAATCTGGCGCAGGTTGTTGGTAATGACATTGGAGTCGCCAAGCTTGCCCATGATAGTGGCAAACCACAGACCCGCAGCAGTCGTGGCGCTCAGCAGCACGCCGAGTACGGCGATGAGAGCTACGCGGCGAACCGTGCGGCCGCGACGGCGCTGACGGGCGCGCTCGGAATAGCGTGCGACATTGTCGCGGCTGTAGATCTTGGCCTGCGCACCAGTCGAGGGTCTTCGGGTGTTATCCGCTAGGGGTTTCTTGTTAAACATAGGCAACCTGCATTAGTAGATGACGGGATCGGGAACGGTGGCATGTTCGACATGCGCGCCAAGCGCCTGCAGCTTTTCGACAAACTGCTCGTAGCCACGTTTGATGTGATGGATGGCCGAGACCTCGGTAACGCCATCGGCGATAAGACCGGCAACCACAAGCGCTGCGCCGCCACGCAGGTCGGGCGAGGTGACCTGTGCGCCCGAGAAGCCCTTGACGCCGTGAATCATGGCGTGATGGCTCTCGATACGAATATCGGCACCCATACGCACGAGCTCGGAGGCGAACATAAAGCGGTTCTCGAAGATGTTCTCGGTAATTACGGAGCTTCCGTCGGCAAGGGCCGAAAGCACCATGATCTGCGCCTGCATGTCGGTCGGGAAACCCGGGAACGGAAGCGTCTGGATATCGACCGGCCTGATGCGCTCGACGCGATTGACGTGGACGCCGTTCTCGATACGCTCGCACTCGATGCCCATAAGTTCCATCTTTTTGAGCACCACTCCCAGGTGGATGGGGCAGAAGCCCGTAACATCGACGCCGCGCTCATCGGCCATGAGGGCGCCGGCGACGATAAAGGTGCCGGCCTCGATGCGGTCACCCACCACGCAATGGGTAACGGGATGCAGCTCCTCCACGCCCTCGATGGTCACGACGGGCGTGCCTGCGCCGACGATCTTGGCACCCATCTCGTTGAGCATGTTGGCAAGGTCGACGATCTCGGGCTCGCGGGCAGCGTTGTCGATAACCGTGGTGCCCTGTGCGCGCACGGCAGCCATGATGAGGTTCTCGGTGGCGCCCACGCTCGCGAATTCGAGCGTGACGGTGGTGCCGCGCAGGCCCTGGGGAGCACTGGCGTTGATGTAGCCATGGGCGGTGTCGAACTCGACGCCCAGAGCCTCGAGACCCAGGATATGCATATCGATCTTGCGGGCACCCAGGTTGCAGCCGCCCGGCATGGCGATCTTGGCGCGATGGAAACGGCCCAGCAGGGGTCCCATCACGGCTGTAGAAGCACGCATCTTGGCAACGAGCTCGTAGGGGGCCTCCCAAGAATCAACCTGGGAAGTATCGATTTCGAGCGTGTGCTCATCGAGAACTTCGATTGTGGCGCCCATGCCCTTGAGTACCTTGCCCATAACGTGGACATCGGAAATATCGGGCACGTTCTGAAGCGTTGTCTTGCCCGGCGCCAGAAGCGTTGCAGCCATGAGTTTGAGTGCGGAATTCTTTGCACCCGAGACGGGCACGGAGCCTCCGAT
>URWZ01000197.1 GCA_900551625.1 uncultured Collinsella sp. | reverse complement strand
AAAATGCACAGTAAAGGGATGCATGCTCAGATCGAGGTGCATAATATCTCGCTGCTGCTTATCCCAATGTTGAAAGCCACTGGTAATAAAATCAACGTCGTAGCCCTGCTCACACAGTAGCGTGGCAAGGTAGACGTAACGCGTTGCGCCTTTGACCTCGTGTCCCAGCTTAGCATCTTGCGTATAGATAGCAATGTGTCCCTTAGAAGGCATGCAGCTCCTTTGCATGTAAAATCTACGAACGCTCAGCAGAGCGTCGTTTTAAGGATAGCCCAACGCGAGAAAGCGCAAAACCCAAGCCGGCGGTCTTTAGGGTATATCCAAATTCCCTGATTTGCGATATACGGTAAGCTAGAACGCCAGACCCGCCTACGGATTCACCAGTCAGCTGCGAAAACGCCTGCTTTAGATGCGGGCTCACAGTATCCATAGCACGCACTATTGCCGGATCCATACGGCGGAATGTCTTCTTAAGAAGCACGCAGACATCTCGCTGCTCGAGGCCACCGTTCGCAAGGGCAAGACCAGCATGACGAAATCCCACCGTGTAAAGGGCGCGCCATATTCCCCTATCCGTAACGCCAAGTCGTTCGAGCACGTCGGCCATGTCATTCCAACGCGTTAAGGCAAGGGCGCTGTTAACGCTGGCAGACGATGCCGTGGGCAAATCCTCACGATAACAATACCAAGCCTCATCGGTGTAAGCGATGGTCTTTGCCTGGGCAAGCGTCTCGATAAGAAAGGGATTGTCAACCCAGCCAGCACCTGGGACTTCTTTAAAGCAGATGCCATGCCCAACAAGGAAACTCTTCTTATAGAGTGCGCTCCAAATAGAAGGATGCTTTTGAATCAAGATGGGGGCATCGGCAAGAACAAAAGGCTGGCGCCCCGGCTTAACCCGATGGTAGTAATGGCAGTGGTAAAGATGTTCCCTTGGAGTGTCCGCCATATAGACACGCCAGTATGAGGATTTAACCACGTCGGGATAATCCTGCTTGCAAGCCAGCTGATACAAAGCGGAAAACATGCCGGGTTTAAGGTAATCATCGGGCTCGACAACGGCAACGTATTCGCCCCGCGCCTCGTTAAAACCCCTGTTAACGGTTGCGCCATAGCCTTGGTTTGCTTTATCAATCACCCGAACGCGAGCGTCCCCTGTCGCATGGGCCTCCATAATGGCAAGCGAGCCATCCGTCGAGCCATCGTTGAGCACGATGATCTCGAGCTCCTTCATCGGATCGGCTTCAATAGAGCTGAGACACTGATCGAGAAACTTCTCGGCGTTGTAGCATGGAACCACAACGCTAACGCTCATATCGCTCGTAGACAATCGACACCCCCATAGAACGTTGGATATACCAGTATTTATCCCAGTCGCCAGCACGACCAGACCGTTAGCGATCCGTTCTATAGTAGCGAGAAGCAAACAGAATGGGAAACAGATGCAGCCCGGTTATCGCCTGCCCCTACAGCCGCTGGCACACCGCCGCCACGCGCCGTCCATCAAACCCAAACCCCCAGCGCATGCGGCCCACACCGGGTCGCGGCACGCGAATCTTGTCGATGCCGGCGCGCTCTATGTCGAGCAGTGCCTGAACGGCCAGCAGCTCTAGGCCCAGCGCGTCCACTTCGGGGTCATACATCATGTTGATCGTTATCAGCGGACGCTCATCGAGCATACCGATCGTGTCTGCTACGTCGAACACAGCGCCCGTTGGAAAAACCTGGATGTCCCATCGATCCGTGCCGCATTTTCGCCTCGAGGCGGGATTGGCATAGCCTGGTAAGCCAAAGCAGAGCCCCTGCAAGAGCAGATGGTATGGCAGCTGCGCATCTGGGTCGGTCGCACCGATTCCCGCATCTCCCAGGTTGCGGTCTAGTGCCTGCCTCACCGCGCCCTCGTCCCCGCGGCACAACCCGTCGCGAAACGCATCGATGTCACAAACGTCCTCGACAGCACACTCAAACCACTCAATAATCACCAGACGCAAGGCCTGGCGAAGCTCATTATTGGGCAATCGCAAAGCACAGAGGCGATCGCCATGCTCTGGCTCCTCAGTCATATCCGTCGTCAGGAAACCGGACAGATACAGCGCCGTCCACAGGCCGTCATCAGACGAGGCCTCCGGCCCCGCAGCGCCCAAGCAAAACGGGACCTCAACGCATGCATGGGGCTCGAGCAAATCGAATAAGACCGAAAGGCGGTCGAGATTCCACCCGGCAACTACCCTACTTAGACAATCGGCATACCCATACAGATCGGCACGCACAGGCGCCGTGCAGCCTCGGTCCAGAAAACCGATCACACGTGCTGGACTCGAGCAATAGACCCTGCCAAACCGATACCCCTCGAGCCATTCGCGCGCATCATCCAGGCATCCTTCGCGTCCAGCATGATTCAGCAGAGCCTCGACCTCGGCATCCGAAAAGCCGAACCAACGGTCGAACCACGTCGAAAGCGGCGTCGACAGACAATACGAGCAGCTGCGCGAAGAAAGTGCCATCTCGGCAGGACCGGGGCGCTCCCCCATCAGACACGCCAGCCGCAACGAATCGTCAGCAGCGACGATGGAGTCGAACAGCACGCGATCGAGCAGCTCCGCCGGACCGGCGACGGAAGCGTCCCTGGCGCTCGCAAGGCGCGACCACGCCGCATCGTACCCATCAACGAGCAATACAACCTGCTCATCGCAGGCCATCTCCAGCAGTTCAATGAGCACACCAAGCACCGTGTCAACCTCAGCCTCGCTTGCAACGCCACGCGCGACGCGTTCGATGTGACGTACCTTATCTCGAGCTAAATCCGGGGCCTCCAAGAGCGCCAACAAGCGAGCGCACTCGCCCGAAAGGGCATCGCGCACGACGCCGGCAACAGCGGCGCCACGCCTCGCAGCGCCAGAAAAGTCCAGCGATATCACCGGATAGCAAGCGTACTCATCCCGATAACGCCCGCTGTCCGCATCCCAAATCTGAGCATCGGCAAACGAGATCCGACCGGCGCGACCGACCGCTGGACGCTCCAGAAAAGCCCTGAGCATCGACAAGTTCATGCTCTTGCCAAAACCCTCAGGTCGGCAGCACACCATAACGGACGCATCGCAATCCAGCATATCGGCAATAAACATGGTCTTGTCGACCAGCGTGCAGCAACCAAGAGCCTCCGCATAGTCGTACATGCCGATGGGCAAAACCACATCGTCGGTACAGCCGATTAGACGCACGCCAAAGTCGGCAGCACAACCATTATTTGCCTGTTCAGACATCGCAACGTTCCCCTTAAATCGCAGCATGATGCCAATTGTAATGACCGCCTCGCACGTACTGATGTCGGTACACAAACATATCGGGCAACGGTAGCAACATGGGGTGTGAGGGGGCATAACTAATCGTTGCACAACAAAACGGGGCCCGATGCATTCGCACCGGGCCCCGTCCCAACTCTTTAGCTATCTGACAACCGAGGGGCCTGTCTCTTATACACATCTGACGCTGCCGACGATATGCAGTGTGTAGAT
>URWZ01000196.1 GCA_900551625.1 uncultured Collinsella sp. | reverse complement strand
CAGGGGAGAGACCATTGCGCGCAAGGAAATCCTCCCAGCTGGCATAGGTGGTCACGTCCAGGTTTTGCCAGTAGCCCAGGCCGGCGCGACGTACCGTCTTGTCGTCGAGCGAAAACCCCAGCGGCTCCACCAGATGCAGGCGGGTGCCGGTAACCACGCAGGTGCGGCCGATATTGCCCGTATTGGCCGGAATCTCGGGCGCATACAGCACAATGTTGAACATGAATCTCCTTGGCTCAGAACGAAAAACCACCACGAAGGGCACCTTCGTGGTGGTTTGGCAGTTACATAGGCGGAAAAATGCCCGCTTGGATAAACCTAGGCGCGGTGCCAGTCGGTCAGGCAGGCATCGAGGGAGGCGATGAGCGCGTCCTTGTCCATGTGACGGCCGATGATGCACAGGCTCGTCATGCGGTCGCCCGTCTCGCCGTCCCAAATTTGCATGATCTCGGGGTTCTCGTCGATGATCTTCTGCTTCTCGCCCTCGGGCGCGGAGTCAACGAACAGGCCGTTCTCCATCAGGCGCATCTGGTGGCCGGCCTGCTCGAACATGTAGCACATGTCCGGATCGCCGGTCTGCCACAGCGGGCCCTTGACGCGAATGACCTCGTCGGGCCACTCCTGCTCAACAAAATCGGTGAACTTCTGCAGGTCAAACGGCTTGCGGCGCGAGTACACAAAGGTCTCGATGTCGTACTCGAGCACTTCGGGGTCGTCGTGCTCCTCGGGATGCTCCATGGCCTCGATCCAGGCGGCGGAGTTGTAGGCGCGCATAAAGTCGAAGCGGTCGGTATCGAGCAGCTCCTCCATGGGGACCTCGCCGTTTTGGGCCTCGACGATCACGGCGTCCTTCTGCAGGCTGCGCACGATGGCCTTGAGCTCGGCGATCTGCTCGGGCGTCACGGTATCGGTCTTGTTAAGGATCAGCGTGGAGCAGAACTCGATTTGCTGGATGAGCAGGCTTTCGATGTCGTCCTCGTCGATATCCTCAGCCAGCAGGTCGCGACCGCCGTTGAACTCGTCGTACATGCGGGCGCAGTCGACCACGGCCACGATGTTGTCGAGCGCGAGCTTGGGCTCGCCGCCCACCTTGGCCTCGTCGCAGAAGCTCGAGATGGTGTAGGCGATGGGGATAGGCTCGCAAATACCCGATGCCTCGATGATGATGTAGTCGAACTTGCCCGAATCGGCAATGCCCTGCAGCTGGTTGGCCAGGTCGTCCGAAAGCGTGCAGCAGATGCAGCCGTTGGTGAGCGGGATGAGGTCGTCGGTCTCGGAAAGGCCGCCGTCGGCGATAAGACTGGCGTCGACATTGATCTCGCCGATATCGTTGACGATCACGGCGGCGCGGATGCCGCCGTCGTTAGCGAGGATGTGGTTGAGCAGCGTGGTCTTGCCGGCACCGAGGTATCCGGTAAGCATGATGATCTTCACGGGTTTGTTGGGCATGTGCCCTCCTTTGTTAGACATGGCTTACAGTTGAATCTTATGCCAAACGCCTGCTCTTATACCCACGCGCCGGCAAATAACACAAGCTACTCCCAGGCTCCCCATACATCGGGGCAATAACCGACGGTGGCCTTTTTGCCGTTGCGCACGATGGGTTCGGCTAGAACCTGCTGGTTTTCGAGCAGTTTGTCGAAGCGCTGGCTAGGGGTAAGGTGCTGGATGAGCGCGAGCGTCTCCTCGTCCTTGGCTTTGGGGTTGAGCAGCTTGTCGATGCCGCCGACCGCCTGCATCACGCTCGTGAGCTCGCCCTTGCTCATCTCCTTTTCCCTAAGGTCAATAAACTGCACCTTAATGCGGCGCTCCTTAAAATAGCGCTGGGCCTTCTTGGTATCGAAAGACTTTTTGGTTCCAAAAATCTGGATATTCATGCTCCGCCGCTCTATCGAATGAAGTTGGTCGTTGCTCGATCTGCCTCGGGTGCGTTGATACCGGCGGCCTGTCCTGCCTCGATACAGCGCAGGAGCCAGGCCATGTTTTTGCCGATGTTTCGCATGGTGGCCAGGCCCTCGGCGTCCTGGGTGGCCTCGCCCGGCATGGCACCAAAGACGTTGTTCCAGTACGTGGAGGCCACCACGGGCATCTGGTTGATAGTGAAGTACTTGTTGAGTACATCGAAGGTGGTCGACGTGCCGCCACGGCGGGCGACGGCGACCGCGGCACCCGGCTTGTGCGCAAAGGCCTTGCTGCCAGCATAGAATGCGCGGTCGAGAGCCGAGAGGATGCGTCCGCTGGGATGCGCATAGTAGACGGGGGAGCCAAAGACAAAGCCATCTGCCTGCTCGGCGGCAGCGATCAGCTCGTTCACCACGTCGTCGTCAAAGGTGCAGCGGCAATCGAGCTTGCCGCACTGGCCACAGCCAATGCAGTCGCGAATGGGCTTGGCGCCCAGCTGGAACACCTCGGTATCGATACCCTCGGCGTTGAGTTGCTCGGCGACTTCGGCGAGTGCGCGGGCGGTGTTGCCGTTTGCCTTGGGACTGCCATTGACCAAAAGAACCTTCATCACAAACTCCCTCTGCTGTTGGTGACTTCTGCAGAGGATTATCGCACGATGGGGGAGGCGGTGCGGGCGCGGTGCTAATCCAGTTTGGTACCTGGAACCTGCACGGCTTTACCGAGCAACGCTTTGAGCTCGTTCAAAATGGAAACGGGCTGTCGGTCAACGCTGTTCAGATGGAGCGTGGCCACGCGAATGGGCGGCTGATATTCAAGCGAGCCGATGAGCACGGGAGAACCCAGGAATCGTTCGATTTCGTTTGCGAGCTCGTCGATTGCCTCGGGGCCGAGCTCATCGAAAAGCGCCACGAACATTGGTCCCGTCGAGCGGAACAGGCGACCCTTGCCGCGCGAACAATCCATGAGGCAGGCGGCACTTTCGGCGAGCACGCGGTCGCCTGCATCGAATCCAAAGCGGGCATTGACTTCGGCGATATCGTCGACCTTAATGGCAATAAAGCCTGCCTCGCGCGCCACGCGGCGCATCTCTCCAATAGCATTGACCAGGGCGTGAATATCGCCCAGGCCGGTCACGGAATCGGTCGTATCCGCTAGGCTTCGGTTGATGATAATGCCCACATACATGTTGGGCTCGGTATCGGTTCCATCCAAGCGGTAGCCCGTGCAGTCGCAAAGCACGTATTTTCCGGTGGCATCCATTACGCGATACTGCATGTAGTGGAAGTGCCACGTGCCGTTTATCACCATGTCGAGCTCGGCGCGTACGTTGTCGCGGTCCTCGGGATGAACGCGGGCGAGCCACATGTCGAGTGAGTTAAAAGGGTGCTGGGAGGGCAGGTCAAAATCGCGCACGGCGTTAACCGACCATTGCGATTCTCCCGTATCGAGGTTAAGGATGAACGGATAGCGCGTCTCGGAGCTCATGGAGATCGCTTGGAACACCCGGTCGTTGCAGGGAAGCTGATCGACGATTGGGCGTTGCGGCGCGTCATTGTCTTTCGGCTGCTGCACACGATCTGTCTCTTATACACATCTCCGAGCCCACGAGACGCT
>URWZ01000195.1 GCA_900551625.1 uncultured Collinsella sp. | reverse complement strand
TCCTAATCGTGGCTGCCGACGACGGCGTCATGCCTCAGACCATCGAGTCGATCAATCACGCCAAGGCCGCCGGCGTACCCATCGTCGTCGCCGTCAACAAGATCGATAAGCCGGGCGCCAACCCCGACCGCGTGCGCCAGGAGCTCACTGAGTACGGCATCATCCCCGAGGAGTGGGGCGGACAGAACATGTTCGTCAACATCTCGGCCAAGCAGAAGATCGGTATCGACGACCTGCTCGAGACCGTGCTGCTCCAGGCCGACGTGCTCGAGCTCAAGGCCAACCCCGACACCTTTGCCTCCGGTAACGTCCTCGAGGCTAAGCTCGACAAGGGCCGCGGTTCGGTTGCCACGGTTCTCGTGACACGCGGTACCCTGCACGTGGGCGATACGCTGGTCGCCGGCCTTACCTACGGCCGCGTCCGCGCCATGCTCGATCCTAAGGGCAATGCCGTCACCGAGGCCGGCCCCTCCGACGCCGTCGAGATCCTGGGCCTGCAGTCCGTGCCCAACGCCGGTGACGAGTTCCGCGTGTTCGAGGATGAGCGCGAGGCTCGCGCCCTGGCGGATGAGCGTTCGCTCAAGGCCCGTATCGAGGAGCAGAGCCGCGTGAAGCACGTCACGCTCGAGAACCTCTTCGAGACCATCGCCGATGCCGAGGTCAAGGAGCTCAACCTGATCATCAAGGCCGACGTCCAGGGTTCCATCGAGGCCCTTCAGGACTCGCTCGACAAGATGGATCAGTCCGAGGTCCGCATCAACACGATCCACTCCGCCGTCGGTGCCATCAACGAGACCGACGTCGTCCTGGCCGACGCCTCCAACGCCATCATCATCGGCTTTGGCGTGCGTCCCGACGGCAAGGCCCGCTCCGCAGCCGAGCGCGAGGGCGTCGAGATTCGTTGCTACGACGTTATCTATAAGTGCCTCGAGGAGCTCGACGCTGCCCGCATCGGCATGCTCAAGCCCACCGAGGTCGAGGTCTCCACGGGCACTGCGACCGTCCTGGACATCTTCAAGGTGCCCAAAGTCGGCATCGCCGCCGGTGTCCGCGTCGAAGAGGGCGAGATCGCCGCGACCGATTCCGTGCGCCTGGTGCGTGACGGCATTGTGGTCTTCAACGGCAAGATTGCCTCGATGCGCCACTACAAGGACGAGGCCAAGAGCCTCAAGAGCGGTTCCGAGGGCGGCATTGGCCTGGAGAACTTCCAGGACATCAAGCCCGGCGATCAGATCGAGGGTTACCGCATCGACCAGGTTGCCCGTACCGAGTAGGGGGTAGCGCTATGAAGCAAACGCAGGCAACCCGCCGTTTGGGCGAGCAGCTTCGCGAGAAGCTTGGTTATATCCTGCTCTTTGAGGTTTCCGATCCGCGTCTCGACCTGGTCACCCTGACTGCGGTCGAGGTCGCGGTGGACCGTTCGTTCGCGCGCGTGTATGTGTCGTGCGATGCGAGCCGCTACGATGAGGTCATGGAGGCGCTTGCCAGCGCCAAGGGCCGTATTCGCAGCCTGTTGGCTCGCTCGCTCGATTGGCGCGTCACGCCCGAGCTCGATTTTCGCATCGATCGCTCGACCGATGAGGCCGAGCGCATCACACGTGCGCTGGAAAACGTTCCGGCCACGCTTGCGATCGAAAAGGACGAGGACGGCTACCCCATAGCGGATGCCGCCCAGGAGGCAGCTTTAGATGACTAATTCCGCCGACCTCGCCTCGTGCGAGTCTGCAGATATTAAACGACGCATCCTCGAGCTCATCGAGGATGCGTCCTCCATTGCGATCTCGGGTCACACCTCTCCCGACGGCGATGCCCTGGGCTCCGTGTTGGGCCTGGGCCTTTCGCTTATGAAGGTGTTCCCCGACAAGGACATCGCCCTGCTGCTGGCAGACGACGATCCTGTTCCGCGCATCTACCGTTTTATGGAGGGCGCCGACCTGCTGGTGCCGGCATCTGCCTACACCGGCAACCCGGACCTGTTCATTTCGGTAGACGTGCCGGTCGTCGAGCGCCTCAATAATTCCGCCGAGGTGTTGCGTCGTTCGGCTCACGTGGTGTGCTTTGACCATCACCCGGCATGCGAGGAGTTTGCCGAGGTCAGCCTTAGGTGTGTCAATGCCGCTGCTTGCGCCATGATCATTGACCGCTTTTTGGCCGATTGCGGCATTACTGCAAGCGATAGCATCGCCACCTGTCTGCTGTGCGGCCTGGTCACCGATACCGGTCGTTTTCAGTATCAGAACGCCGACGCTGCCGCGTTTCATGCCGCCTCGCGTCTGGTGGCGCACGGTGCCGATCCGGCGCGCGTCGCGCTCGAGGTCTACCAGAGCATGCGCGTAGAGTTCTTGCATCTCAAGTCCATCGTTATGGGCCGCATCAAGACCGTGGCGCACGGTCGCGTGGCATATAGTTATGCGTACCAGAGCGACCTCGAGGCCTGCGGCGTCACTTCGGACGAGTGCGACGGCCTGGTCGATGTGGTGCGTTCGGTGATGGGCGTGGAGGTCTGCCTGTTCCTGAAGGGCATTGAGGGCGATACCAAGGTACGCGGCAACCTGCGCTCCAAGGGTGACCTCGATGTGTCCGAGATTGCTGCCAACTTTGGCGGTGGCGGGCATCATGCCGCCGCCGGCTTTTCCAACAACGGAACGATTCGCGAGACGCTCGCCGTGGCACTTCCCATGCTGGCCGAGCTGGTGGGGGAGGATCCCGCTTCGGTGACCGTCGAGCTCTAACATTTTGGATGGTACATGGCTCGTCGTACGCCTTCTCAATTGAATATGCTGCTCGCCGTCGATAAGCCGGTGGGCTGCACGTCCCACGACGTGGTATCGCAGTGCCGACGCGCCCTCCATGAGCGACGCATCGGCCATGCCGGTACGCTCGACCCCATGGCCTCGGGTGTCATGGTGGTGGGCGTGGGCCAGGCCACGCGTCTGCTGGGCATGCTCACGCTCGATACCAAAAGCTACGTCGCCGACATCTCGTTTGGCGTCGAGACCAATACCGATGATGCGGAAGGCGAGGCCGTCCGCACAGTGCCCATTGCCGCCGACCTGCGCGATCCGGCCTATGCCCGCGAGCGCCTGTCCGCCATGCTGGGCCCGCAGATGCAGGTGCCTCCGGCGTTTTCGGCCATTTCGGTCAACGGCGTGCGCGCCTATAAGGCTGCGCGTGAGGGCAATGCCGTTGAGTTGCCCCCGCGGCCGGTCGAGGTATATTCCGCCGACCTGATTGCCGTGGGCGGCGAGGGCGATGCTTGCGTTTGGACCGTGGCGTTTTCGGTGAGTAAGGGCACCTATATCCGTGCGCTCGCTCGCGATCTGGGTCGTGCCTGCGATAGCGCTGCACATATTTCCGCGCTGCGCCGTACGGCCTCCGGTGTTGTTTCCATCGGCGCCTGCCATGCGGTCGAGGAGCTTTCTGCCGAGTCTGCTGCCGGCTTTGCCCTGGATCCCATTGCGGCGCTTGGCGCCACGCGCGTCGACTTGCCGGGCGATCTTGCCGACGATCTGCTGTGCGGACGTCGTATTCCTATTGCTGTCTCTTATAC
>URWZ01000194.1 GCA_900551625.1 uncultured Collinsella sp. | reverse complement strand
GATGTGTATAAGAGACAGCTATGATCCTGAACTCCTTGCAGAATGTAGTCGTATTGCGGCCGAGCATGGATCGACGATTACCATTACAGAGGATATTGAGGAAGGCGCTCGTGATGCCGATGTAATTTACACGGATGTTTGGGTTGGCATGGGTCAGCCCGCAGAGCTGTGGGAAAGCCGCATTAAGCTCATGTCGCCGTATCGTGTGACCGCTGAGGTGATGTCTATGGCAAAGCCCGAGGCGATTTTCCTCCACTGCCTTCCGAGCTTCCACGATACTAATACTACTGTTGGTGCCGAAATTGCTGAGAAGTTTGGAGTTACCGAAATGGAAGTCACGGACGAGGTTTTTGAGTCCGATAAGTCTCGTGTTTTCCAAGAAGCGGAGAATCGCATGCATACGATTAAGGCGGTGATGTACGCAACGCTTAAGTAGCGGGGCGTTGAGAAAACGGTTGATTTCCGATCTCATCCGAACACATTGAGCGAATAGGCCGTTCCCGCAGTTAGCCGAACGCCCCCGCGGCCCCTCCTGGGGTCCGGGGGCGCCGTTTTCCCAGTTGAAGGAACGGTGGAGATGTGTTTCGATAGGTCCGGTGGCCATGCTCCGCCCGCCGCCCGGCACCTCTTCCCAGACTCAGCCGGACGGTCGGTCCGTCTATTCCGTTTTTCCTCTAGGCTAGGCCAGCGGGGCATCGCCCCTCTCTGCGCGCGCCCTCTCGATGAGCCCCGGCGTCAGGTCGAGGTCGCCGAGCGGCACGTCCCCCACGCCGTAGGCGTCCAGCAGCGCCGCCGCGTCCTCCCCGAGCATCGCCCTGAAGGCGCGCGCGGGCGTCGCGAAGCCGAGCGCGCCGCGGGGCTCGGAGTTCACGTGCGACATGGCCAGCGCCAGGTCCGCCGGGGCGAGCCGGTCGAACCTGAGCCCGGAGCCCTTGGGCAGCAGCTTCCTTATCTCGACGTGGTTTCGCTCGCAGGCGCCCTTCTGGTCGCTGCGGCGCGGGTCGCAGTAGAACAGCCTCGTCTCGCCCGGCCCCTCGCCGAGCAGCGCCGCGATGGCGCCCTCGTCGGAGAACTCGGCGCCGTTGTCGGTGAGGACGGCGCGGAACACGCGGCGCGTCCCGTCGGCGCCGAGGACCGCCCGGACGCCCTCAAGGGCGTCCGCGACGCGCCCGGCGGTCTTCTCCGCCAGCGGCAGCGCGAGCTGCAGCCTGCTGGGGCGGTGCAGCAGCGTGAGCAGGCAGGCGGAGTCCTCCCGGGCGCCCTCGACGGTGTCCATCTCCCAGGCCGCGGCGCACGCGTCCTCCCCGAGGGAGAGGAACGCGGCATATGACCTGCGGGCGGAGTGGCGGGTCGCCGCCCGGCCCGCGGCGCGCTTCCTCGGCCTGTAGCCGACCTTTCGCCTGAGCTCCATGTTGGTCATGCCGTCGTAGCCCGCCGAGACCCAGCGGTAGATGGTCGACGGCGACAGGTCCACCGGGCCGCCGTTGCGCGCCGCCATCTGCTCGGGCGACAGCCCCCGGCGCAGGCAGTCCCTTATCGCCTCCAGCCTGGCCGCCGCGGCGGGCTCGTCGGCGTCTATCCCGCGCCTGGACGAGACGAGGACCGAGTCGGCGCACAGCTGCGCGGCCCGGGCCTCGTAGAAGACGTGGGGGCGGCGCTTGCAGCCGATCGCGCGGTACCGGCCGCAGCCGTTGCAGCATCGCGGCCACGCGGCCAGGCGCGGGCAGGCCGCCGACAGGTCGGCGGAGGCGTCCACGCGCTCGCCGCGCCTGGCCTTCGGCGCCGTCACGAACCTGTGCGACGCCACCTCGGCGCTCACCGTCGAGGGCGACCTGCCCAGCTCCCTCGCGATCTCCCTGCACGAGGCCCTGCGCTCCAGCATCCTCTGGACCGTGTCCCGCTCGTGCCTGGTGAGCCTGCCGTAGGCCCTCGGGGCCGCCTCCGCGGAACCCTTCTTCCTCTTTCCGGACATGCCGTCCTCCGATCTCCCGGGGCCGGCCGGTCCGGCCCTCAGGGTATCGGGTTCCCACATTCATCCGCACATGTGCGGATGAATGTGGGAGGTGTTCGGATAAAGTCGATAATCAAGGTTTAAGTCTGTCCCCAATGAGTAGGTCGGTGCCCTTTGTGCGGAGGTTGCTTTGATGCTTTATACTGATGCAGTTAGACATCCATCCTGCAATCGAGGAGATTTCCATGGCATCAGACGTTCGCGTCCGCTTTGCACCCTCACCGACGGGCAAGCTGCACATCGGCGGCGCCCGCACCGCTATCTATAACTGGGCTTTTGCCCGCGCAAACAGCGGCACGTTCATCCTGCGCATCGACGACACCGACCCCACCCGTTCCACCGACGAGAACACGCAGATCATCCTGCGCGCCATGCGTTGGCTGGGTCTTGACTGGGACGAGGGTCCCGAGGTGGGCGGCGACTTTGGCCCCTATGCCCAGACCGAGCGCCTGGACCTGTACAAACAGGCCGCCCAGAAGCTTTGGGACGAGGGCAAGGCCTATCCCTGCTTCTGCACCAAGGAGCAGCTCGACGCCGACCGTAAGGCCGCGCAGGAGCGCAAGGACCCCTTCCAGGGCTATCAGCGTCGCTGCCGCAATCTTGATCCCGAGGAGGCCCGTCGCCGCATCGAGGCCGGCGAGCCCTACGTCTTGCGCATCAAGGTGCCCGAGGACCGCGGCGACGTCGTTATCCACGACGCCGTCCACGGCGAGGTGACCTTCGATGCCAAGGAGCTCGACGACTTTGTCATCTTCCGCTCCGACGGTACGCCCACGTACAACTTCGCGACCGTCGTCGACGACGCCATGATGAAGATTACCCACGTCATCCGCGGCGACGATCACCTGTCCAACACCCCGCGCCAGGTCATGGTTTACGAGGCTCTCGGCGCGCCCGTGCCCACGTTCGCTCACATCTCCATGATCCTGGGCGCCGACGGCAAGAAGCTCTCCAAGCGCCACGGCGCCACCTCGGTGGAGGAGTACCGCGATGCCGGCTACCTGTCCGACGCGTTCGTCAACTATCTGGCGCTGCTCGGCTGGTCACTCGACGGTGAGACCACGATCATCCCGCGCGATGTCCTGGCCAGTAAGTTCTCACTCGACCGCATCTCCAAGAATCCGGCGACCTTCGACCCCAAAAAGCTCGACTGGGTCAATGCCGAGTACATCAACGGCATGTCCGATGCTCAGTTTGCCGACGAGATCATGGTCCCCGAGTTGCACGAGGCGGGTCTCATCGAGGGTAACGTCGAGTACGGCGAGGACTGGATCGACGCGCTTGCCGCCATCGTCAAGCCGCGCACCAAGATGCCGGCCGACGCCGTGACCGTCGCCGCTCCCATCTTTGCCACGGCCGAGACGCTCGAGTATGACGAGAAGTCCGTCAATAAGGGCCTGGCCAAGGAGGGCATGGGTGCCATTCTGGACGCCGCCAAGGCCGCGCTCGAGGGCGTGGACGAGTGGACCGCCGAGGCCATCGACGCCGCACTTGAGCCGCTGCCCGAGCAGATGGATCTCAAGAAGCGCGTGGTGTTCCAGGCCG
>URWZ01000193.1 GCA_900551625.1 uncultured Collinsella sp. | reverse complement strand
CGAGATAGCGTAGCGTCTCGTGGGCTCGGAGATGTGTATAAGAGACAGGACGAGGCCGAGGCTCTGGCTGCTGCCATCGAGCTCATCAAGAGCGGTCTTGGCGAGTAGAACTCAAACGGGTCGCATGTTGAACAACTAAGTTCATATTTGGGGGCGCAGTGACCTGTTCTAAGGTAGCTGCGCTCTTTTGTCATGGATATGGCAAAACGCTTTATCACATGACACGGAGAGAGGAATGGGAATGTATCAGGGAGTCAACGCTTCCGAGGGCATCGGTATCGGCACCGTTATGGTCGCCGTCGATCCCGACTTGACGTTTGAGCCGCACCAGGTTGCTGATTCGGCAGCAGAGAAGGAGCGCTATCAGTCCGCTCTTTCGGTCTTCTGCGAGAAGACCCAGGCTCAGGCCGACCACATGAAGGAGACGGTGGGCGAGGCCGAGGCCGAGATCATGAGCGGACACATCGTCCTGGCTCAGGACCCGGGCATGACCGACGCCATCAACGCCGCCATTGACGGCGGCACCTGCGCCGAGCAGGCGCTCATGGACACCTCGACCATGTTCGAGAACATGTTCCTGTCCATGGACGACGAGATGTTCCGTCTGCGCGCGGCCGATATCGCCGACATCCGCACCGGTATTCTGGCCGAGCTGCTGGGCAAGGAGGTCGTCGACCTTTCCGTCCTGCCCGAGAACACCGTCGTTGTCGTGCACGATCTTACGCCGTCCATGACCGCCACGATCGATAAGGCCCACGTTGCCGGTATCGTCACCGAGACCGGTGGCCGTACGTCGCACTCCGCGATTATCGCGCGCGCCCTCGAGATCCCGGCTGTCCTTTCGGTTTCCAACAGCTGCACCGCACTGCGCAACGGCATGACCGTTGTCGTCGACGGTGGCAAGGGCATCGTCGAGGCCGATCCCGACGAGGAGACGCTCGCCGCCTACACCGCCAAGGCCGAGGCCTTCGCTGCCGAGAAGGCAGCCCTCGAGGCCTTCCGCGGCAAGCCTTCTGTGACTGCCGATGGCATCAAGAAGATCATTGCCTGCAACATCGGTAACCCCGATGACGTGCCCAATGCACTCGATCACGACGCCGAGGCTATCGGTCTGTTCCGCTCCGAGTTCCTGTTCATGGACTCCGCCGAACTTCCTTCCGAGGAGGAACAGTTCAACGCCTACCGCAAGGTCGCCAGCGCGCTCAAGGGCGCTCCGGTCATCATCCGTACGCTCGATGTAGGTGGCGACAAGGAGATTCCGTATCTGCACATGGTCAAGGAAGATAACCCCTTCATGGGCTTCCGCGCCGTGCGTTACTGCCTGGCCAATCCCGACCAGTACAAGGTCCAGCTCCGCGCTCTGCTGCGCGCCAGCGCCTTCGGCGATGTCAAGATTATGATCCCGCTCGTCACCTGCGTCGAGGAGGTCGTGGCTGTCAAGGAGCTCGTCGAGCAGTGCAAGGCCGAGCTGACCGAAGAGGGTCGCAAGTTCAACGAGAACATCGAGGTCGGCATCATGGTCGAGACGCCTGCCGCCTCTCTGCTCGCTGACCGCCTGGCCAAGGTCGCCGACTTCTTCTCCATCGGCACCAACGACCTGATCGGCTATACCATGTGCGCCGACCGTGGCAACGACACCATCTCCAACCTGTACCAGGTGTACTATCCCGCCGTGCTCCGCTCGCTCAAGAACATCATCGAGAGCGGCGTGAAGGCCGGCATCATGGTCGGTATGTGCGGCGAGGCCGCTGCCGATCCGCTGCTCGAGCCGTTGCTGATCAGCTGGGGCCTGGAGGAGTTCTCGATGAGCGCTCCGTCGATCCTGCGCGCCCGCAAGACCATCAGCCAGTGGACCAAGGCCGAGTGCGACGAGCTCGCCGAGAAGGCACTCGCCTGCAACACTGCCGCCGAGGTCAAGGCGCTGCTCGAGTCCGCAGCTCGCTAATTTGGTATCAGAGGTAACCGCGTGGTTGGAATGGGCCGGCCACGCGGCCCTCACATATACAGGGGGTACTGTAAATGTTCTACACGCTAACCGCTAACCCGGCTGTCGACATGACGGTTTCGAGCTCTCCGCTCGAGCCCGACGAGAACGTCCGCACCGGTTCGGCCAGCTACACGGCTAACGGCAAGGGCCTCGACGTGTCCTTCGCCTTTAAGAAGATGGGCGTCGACACCGTCGCGCTCGGCTTCTTCGCTGGCTTCACGGGCAAGTTCATCGTCGAGGAGGTAATGAATCTGGGCTGCCTGTGCCGCCCGGTCTGGACTGACGGCATCACGCGTATCAACACCTACGTCAACGATGGCCAGCACGAGTACGGCATCCTGAACCCCGGCGCACCGATTACGCCGCAGCACCAGGAGGAGCTCTACAACATCCTGGACACCGCGGGCGATCTTGAGTGCCTGATCGTCTCCGGTTCCGTGCCTCCCAAAGCTACGCCCGACTTCCTGGCTCAGGTCATGGAGCACGCTCAGGCCCGTGGCGCAGACGTCGTCCTTGACCTGTCCTCCGACAAGCTCAAGGAGCTCGCTCACAAGAAGCCGCTGCTTATTAAGCCGAATCATCACGAGA
The DNA here is from genome assembly GCA_900551625.1 of uncultured Collinsella sp. Lineage (GTDB taxonomy): Bacteria > Actinomycetota > Coriobacteriia > Coriobacteriales > Coriobacteriaceae > Collinsella. Next base: position 1,045 of record URWZ01000193.1, on the reverse strand, counting down.
TGAAGGCCATCTTCGGCGTGCCGGTCGACACCGACGACGAGGTCCGCGTTGCCATGAAGCTCGCCCACGACGCCGGCGTCCAGAACGTGCTGCTCACCCGTGGTAGCCGCGGCGACGCTTACTTCTCCAACGGCGAGGACATCTGGTACGCCAAGCGTGAGTTCAACATCAAGCTGGTTTCTTCCGTCTGCGCCGGCGACTGCACTCTCGCTGCGTTCCTGCACAAGTGGTACAGGGATCGCGACAACGTCGAGGAGGCCATGAAGCTCGCTATGGCCACCGGCGCCAACGTTGCCGAGTCCGTGGGCATTGGCGACTTCGGTCACGTCGATGAGTACAGCAAGCGCGTTGCTGTCCGCAAGCTCGATCGCAAGTAAGCGAAACACGACATATTCGTGGTTCTATGGCGCCTCGGCTTTGGCCGGGGTGCCATTTTTGTTAATTGCAAAAGAGCGTCAGGGCAAGCCCCCTGATTTTTTTGCCGCGCTTTGCCGCTTTTCTGCCGCCCTGCACGCGTTCTACACCGTTCGCCGAGTTGCTATAGCCTTTTCACGTGGCGTGGAATATACTTTCATTAACACGATGCTTCGTGAAAGGAACATCCATGATTTATACGCTCACTGCAAATCCCGCCATCGACTATAACATTGCCTGCGACGGTCTTTCCGCCAATACCGTAACCCGCACGCGCGACGCGGTCTACACGCCCAACGGCAAGGGTCTCAACGTCTCGTTCACCCTCGATCACTACGGTGTCGACACCACGATCCTGGGCTTTTTTGCCGGTTTCTCGGGCGAGTTTATCGTCAAGGGCGCCGAGGCCCTGGGCGTGCCCGTCAAGCCCGTGTGGACCGACGGCATCACGCGCGTCAACGTGTTCCTCAATGCCGGCCCCGACACCGAGTACAACATGGTCAACGCCGGTGCCGCCATCAACGAGGCCAATGAGCAGGAGATGTTTGAGCTTATCGATTCGCTTGATGACATGACCTGCCTGGTCATCAGCGGCTCGCTGCCTCCCAACACTTCCGAGGGCTTCCTGGCC
>URWZ01000192.1 GCA_900551625.1 uncultured Collinsella sp. | reverse complement strand
AGGAGGGGCCGCGTTCCTGCCGCTCCGAGTTTGCGAAAACATGCGGGAAAGAACCCGCATTTCTGTCGTATTTAGGTAAGGAGTGACTCACGTGACAACGATGGAGCGTCGTCCGGATTCCCGTGGCAAGGTTCGTGATATCTACGATGCCGGCGAAAACCTGCTGATGGTCGCCACCGATCGCATTTCTGCGTTCGACTTTATTCTCCCCGACGAGATTCCGTTTAAGGGAGAGGTGCTCAACCGCATCTCGGCATTCTGGTTCGACAAGTTTGCCGATATCGTCCCCAACCACCTCGTCTCCATCGATCCGGCGGATTTCCCCGAGGAGTTTGCCGAGTATCGTGACTATCTCGCAGGCCGCGCCATGCTGGTCAAGAAGGCCCAGACGATTCCTATCGAGTGCATCGTCCGCGGTTATCTGACCGGTTCGGGCAAGAAGACCTATGACGAGAACGGCACCGTCTGCGGCATCCAGCTGCCCGAGGGTCTGACCGAGGCCTCCAAGCTTCCCGAGCCGCTGTTCACGCCGTCCACGAAGGCCGAGATCGGTGACCACGACGAGAACATCTCGTTCGAGCGTTGCTGCGAGATCGTGGGCGAGGACATCGCCACGCAGATTCGCGACCTGTCCCTCAAGATTTACAAGGCCGCTGCCGAGTACGCCGCGACCCGTGGCATCATCATCGCCGACACCAAGTTCGAGTTCGGTGTCATCGATGGCAAGGTCACGCTGATCGACGAGTGCCTCACGCCCGACTCCAGCCGTTTCTGGCCCGCCGCCAGCTACGAGGAGGGCAAGATCCAGCCTAGCTACGACAAGCAATTCGTCCGCAATTGGCTCAAGGCCAACTGGGATATGACGGGGGAGACCCCGCACCTGCCCGCCGAGGTCATCGATGGCACGTCCGAGCGCTATCGCGAGGCCTTCCAGATCATCACGGGCTCCCAGTTCACAAGCATGAAGGAGAACGCATAAGTGAGTACCCGTAGCGCCACGAACAAGCGCACGCAATCCCACGAAGTTACCGGGGTTGCGCGCAAGTCCGCCGCATCTGCTAAACCCGCCCGCCAAGCAGCGAGCTCCGTTCGCATCGTGCCGGCTTCGTCTAAAGCTCGCCGCAAAGAGCTCGAGAAGGGTGAAAACCTGGAAGGCCTTTCCAAGGAGGAGAAGCGCGCCCGCAAGGCCAAGCAGCGTGCTCGCGAGGATCGTATCTATACGGTGTCGAATATTCTTCTCAAGCAGGATGAGGACTACACCAAGCGCCGTCGTATCTGGTGGGCCGTGCTCGCCATCGGCATGGTACTCGTCGTGGCAATTTGGGCTTCGCTCTACTTCGCTCCCGGCGGCACGGTGTCCAGTCCTGTTCAGATGGTCGGCATCGTTTTGTCCTATGTCATCATCCTGGGTGACTTTATCTACGACTTCGTTCGTATTCGTCCCTTGCGCAACATGTACCGCGCGCAGGCCGAGGGCATGTCCGAGAACAAGCTCAACGCTCTTATTGAGCGCGCGGCTGCCGAGGAGGACAAGAAGGACTCCAAGAAGAAGTAGCGTTTGCATACATACTTATCGCTAAGATATAAGGCGCGTCGTTTTTGCGGCGCGCCTTTTTACTGTTCTATAGATAGATGGAGTGGCACATGATTCGAGCTGCCCTAACGGTCGAGGAAGCTCTTGAGGGCATGAAGACCCTTGAGCCCAAGATTAAAAATTATGCGCGTCTCGTTGTCCGCAAGGGTGTAAACGTTAAGCCCGGCCAGGAGGTCGTCGTTCAGTCTCCCGTCGAGTGCGCATCATTTGCGCGCGTGGTGGTTGCGGAGGCTTATGACGCCGGTGCCGGTCACGTGACGGTCATCTGGGCCGACGACGCCGTGACGAGGCTTGCGTACGAGCATGTCGAGAAAAGCTATTTTGGGCAGACGCCCGAGTGGAAGCGCATACAGCTGGATTCTCTGGCCCAGGACGGTGCCTGCTTTATCTTTATCGAGGGTGCTGACCCCGCCGCTCTCAAGGGCATCGATCCTGCCAAGCCCGCTGCCGCTTCCAAGGCGAGGAACACGCAGTGCAAGATTTTCCGCCGCGGACTGGATTACAACATCAACCCGTGGTGCATTGCCGGAGCGCCGGTCGTGGCTTGGGCGCGCGAGGTGTTCCCGGGAGACGCCGATGAGGTTGCAATCTATAAACTATGGATTGCGATTCTGCATACCGCCCGTGCTGACGGCCAAGATCCGGAGAGTGACTGGGAGCTTCACGATGCGGCGTTTGAAAAGAACCTGCGCTTTCTGAACGAAAATCGTTTCGACTGCCTGCGCTATACCGCTTCGAATGGAACCGACCTGGTAATTGGTATGACGAAGGGGCATGAGTGGGCCGGCGGTAAGGGCGAGACCCCCGACGGTCACCCCTTCTTCCCCAACATCCCCACCGAGGAGGTCTTCACCTCGCCCGATCGTATGCGTGCTGACGGAATCGTCTATTCCGCAATGCCGCTTATCCATCACGGTAACAAGGTCGACGATTTTTGGATCAAGTTCGAGAACGGTCGTGTGGTGGATTACGACGCCCGTGTGGGAAAGGCGACACTCGCAAGTATCATCGATACTGACGAGGGCGCTGCTCATCTGGGAGAGGTTGCGCTCATTTCCAAGAACACGCCGATTCGCGAAAGCGGCATCCTGTTCTATGACACGCTCTATGACGAGAATGCCAGCTGCCATCTTGCACTGGGAGTCGGCTTCCCCGAGTGCATTGAGGGTGGATATGATATGTCCAAAGAGGAGCTCATTGAGCATGGCGTCAACGTTTCGAGCACGCACGTCGACTTTATGATCGGTACGGACGACATCGATATTGTGGGCATTACGCCCGATGGACGCGAAGTTGTGATTTTCCAGAACGGCCAATGGAGTTGGGAATAGTCCCAGACCGTGGTACAATGCCACCCGCGGGCCGTTAGCTCAGCTGGCAGAGCAGGGGACTTTTAATCCCAAGGTCCAGGGTTCGAACCCCTGACGGCCCACCCAAAGATTGTTGAGGCGGTCAACTTCGGTTGGCCGTCTTTTTTGTCGCCCCTTCATGGGTTCGAACCCGAAAGGGCGCGGAGCTGAGGAAACGCGCGAGCGTTTGCCAGCGCAGCGCGCAAGGCGCGAAAGCGCCGCAGCGGTCGCCCGCGCAGCGGGCCCGAACCCCTGACGGCCCACCATAGAATAGAAAAGCGACTGGCGGATGCCGGTCGCTTTTTTGTTGTCGCGACGCGGGTTCGAACCAGATCTTCTCTATATATAAGGACGCCTGGCGGCCAAAACCAGCCTTTTACCGACAGGAAACCAAAACCTAATGTCTTTAGAGTAAAGTAGCCCAGCAGAGATGGCCGACGCCTCAACACCTATAAACCAGCTGGTCATCGCCAATACCAGAAGCCGATGCTTCAGACATGACTTCAGTGGAACAACTGAAGGATCGATTCATTTGTGAACAAAATATGGAGTGCCAGATTCCCGCCCCCGGGGCCCCTCCGGTCTGGCAATATATCTCCTTGCCGCGCGGCCCGGTGGAACCGGATGAGCCGCAAGGCGTGCACCTTGAGAACCGGATACTGCGAGGATGGACACTTACTTCAGTGTCGC
>URWZ01000191.1 GCA_900551625.1 uncultured Collinsella sp. | reverse complement strand
GGATATGCGAAGCCGCGTCTGCATAACGTGAGCCGCGACATGCCGGGCAGACGATCTCGACGTCGGGCAAAAACTGCACGTCGAGCGATATCGAGCCCGTGCCGTCACACGTAGGGCAGCGCAAGGCGCCAGTGTTGTAACTGAAGGCGCCCGCCTTGTAGCCGGCTGCCTTGGCTTCGGGCGTACGGGCGAAGGCGCGGCGCAGCTCATCATGGATGTCGGCATAGGTCGCCACCGTCGAGCGTACGTTGGCGCCGATAGGTGTAGCGTCAATCAGGTTTGCGCGGGCAATGCCTTCGGCATCGACCCAGCGCACGTGTCTTGGCAGACGCTCGCCGGCTGCCTGCGCCTTGAGTGCCGGGATGAGCGTCTCGAGCACGAGCGTCGTCTTACCCGAACCAGAAACACCCGTCACCGCGACCAAGCGGCCGCGCGGGATATCGACTTCGAGCGGTTTGACGGTATGGATGGTATCGGTTGCCATGCGGATATGGCCCTGGTCGAACATTTCGTCGTCAGTCACCTGTGGGCGCAAACGCTTGGGCTCTGCGCGCAAAAACGGCGCGATACGGCTGCCCCGCGATTGCTCGACCTCGTCTACCGTACCAGCGGCGATCACATTGCCGCCGCCTGCTCCGGCAACGGGGCCCATCTCGACCAGATAGTCGGCTTCCGCCAGCACACGTGTATCGTGGTCGACAACAACCACGGTGTTGCCGTCGCTCACCAGGTCGCGCATCACACCCACCAGGCCGTCGACATTGGCAGGATGCAAGCCGATCGAGGGCTCGTCCAGCACATAAAGCACGCCTGTCGATCGGTTGCGCACCACGCGGGCGAGCTGCACACGCTGGCGCTCACCCGTGGAAAGCGTGGCACCGGCGCGATCGAGTGAAAGGTAATCGAGACCCAGGTCGACCAGACGACGGGCCGTGCTCAAAAATGAATCGCAGATATCCGCTGCCATGGGCTGCATCTCGGCCGGCAAGGACGTAGGCACCCCGCGCACCCACTCAATCGCCTCGCCCAGAGTCATGGCCGCCGCCTGTGCCAGATTGATACCGCGCACCTGGGGCTGGCGCGCAGCCTCGGAATGACGCGTGCCACCACAGTCACGGCATGGTCCCTCGCGCAAAAAGCGTGCAACGCGTTTGAGGCCCTTGTCGTCCTTAACCTTGGCGAGCGCATTCTCGACGGTATAGACGGCGTTGTAATAGGTAAAGTCGAGCGGCGTGGCGCCCTCGCCGTTTTTGGGAACGTAGAGAATGTGCTTCTTGACCGCCGGACCGTGGAACACAATGTCGCGCTCTTGAGGCGTGAGCTGGTTAAACGGCACGTCGGTGCGCACGCCCATCTCGCCGGCGACCTGCTTCATCAAATCCCACATGAGCGTACCCCAGGGAAGCACCGCACCTTCGTTGATGGTCTTTGACTCGTCGGGCACCAGGCTCGCCTCGTCCACCTCGCGCATGACACCGGTGCCGCCACAGGTGGGGCATGCACCGCCACTGTTAAAGGCAAGGTCCTCGGCGCTCGGAGCGTAGAACTCGCGGCCGCACGTCGGACACGTGAGCGACAGGCCAGCCGCTACGTTGAGGCTCGGCTCCACGCGCGCCCCGCAGTGCGGGCACACGTGATGGGCACAACGGCTAAAGAGCAGACGCAGGCTATTGTTGAGCTCGGTCATGGTGCCAAAGGTGGAACGCACACCCGGCACGCTCGGACGCTGGTGTAGCGCGAGCGCCGCCGGTACGTGCAATACCTCATCCACCTGGGCGTGCTCGGCCTGCGTCAGGCGACGTCGAGTATAGGTGCTGAGCGCCTCCAAGTAGCGACGCGAGCCCTCGGCATAAAGAACTCCCAGTGCCAGCGAACTCTTGCCCGAGCCCGACACGCCGGCAATACCCACGAGCTTTCCCAGCGGAATATCGATATCGATGTCTTTGAGGTTATGGACGCACGCGCCACGCACCTCGATAGCCTGCGGACTCATCTTCTGTTCCGTCATCTTTATCACCCTACTCATGCCATAAAATGCGGTCGCGGATATACTCGCCCAGCATGGGCACGGTAAACCGGACGAGGCCGTATCCGGCGGCCTCGATGACGCGCTCGCGAATCAGACTTGCGCGATATTTGCTCGCCCAACTCTGAGTACGGTCGCAGCGCTCAATGATATCCGCCATGCGCGTCGGTTTACCCTCGTCAACCGCCATGGCCTCGATAAAGAGGCGTTGCGGACTGCGCAATCCATAATACAGGGGCGCGTCGACCGCTTCGTAGAACTCGGAGACGGCATCCGCATGGCCATCCTCGACATCGCACCTTTCAATGACCTGCGAGCCACGCCGGACAGCAGCCCGCCACATGTAATATCCCACCAGCTGAACCATATAGGGATGCCCCATGCTCTTGTGTGCCGCAAGGCCCGCCGTCTCCGCGTCAACGTAAAGACCAGCGTCTTTGACCGTCTGGATATATGAATCGCGCACTTTGGGCAAAGAAATCGCCCCCAGCGTACGCTGCTGGGCGCGCCGCAAAAACGTCACGCTCGGCTCTTCGAGCAAGTCATCAACCATACTGGGCAAGCCGGCGAACACTAGCGCAAGACCGCGCTGATCGTTATCGGGCAGGCCCGTGGCATCCTGGTCTCCGAGCACCTGCTGATAGAGAACGGCAAGAGCCGCCAGTTCCTCGATAGACGCCGATTGCGCCTCGTCAATCGCAAACAGTATGCCCTTGCCTGGACCGAGCTTCTTAAGGCGCTCGTTGACCAGCCCTCGTAACGTTTCACCCTTTGCTCGCGCCGCCTCGACCGACATCCGGCCAAACGACGGACCGAACTCCATTGACGTCACAACGGGTTTATTCAAGCGAAGCGCGTCGGCCAAGCGGTCGCATAAGCCAAGCGAAGCGGAATCGGAGACAACCACCCATCCGCGCTTACTAGCCAAACGCTGTAGCTCCCGCAAGAGAACTGTTTTGCCACAGCCGCGGTTTCCCGTAATGAGCATGAGCCTACCCGGCGCTCCGGCGCCGTTATCGAGCCCTTCCTCACAATCCTCGATGACCGACTCTCGACCGATGAGCATCGGAGGCCGCTTGCCTGCCGTTGGCTTAAAGGGATTTGGATTCATATCGGCCTCCTCGAATCGGTAAACCCTGGTAACAGTTATACCAACTTATACCGAGTTATACCATCAGCAGGTGACAAAGGGGCTGTCCCTCTTGCAGCGTCGGCGCCAAAATCAATTAGTCAAGGATCAGAGGGTTCAAAAATCTACCATTTCTACCCCGTCCCCTAATGGCAGGTTTTACATGCCGGCAAAGCCTGCCTGGCGCAGGGCTTCGTAGAGGACGATGGCGGCGCTGTTGGAGAGGTTGAGTGCGCTGATGCGGTAGTCGTTCGGATTGACGAAGTTGCCGCAGATGTCCTGTTGAAGGATGGCCTCGTGGCTGTCCTCGGTATGCCCCAGCGATTCCTCGTGAGCTTCCCAAGCTTCGGCGTTATCGAGTGAGTCGCAATCGCGCAGCATGGGGATGCGCTCGCAGCGCTCGGGCGCCGCGGCAAGCAGTGGCTCGGGAATGCCCGAGCTCTCGCTGCCAAAGACCAAGTAGTCGCCATCGCGGTAGGTACTCTGCGCATAGGTGCGGCGTGCCTTTTT
>URWZ01000190.1 GCA_900551625.1 uncultured Collinsella sp. | reverse complement strand
CCGCAACTATTTGTAAGGTTGGTTTTTGATGCCGTTGGGAGGGTCGTAGTGACCGTCTACCGAGAGTGGAAATATTTTCTGAAGCTCTGACCTGCGACGTCAAGTTTTTGGTCAGCTTTTGGCAAGGCCTGCGGACGGAAGCATACGATAGCGTAATGGTATTCTCTCCGCCGTGATGGTTATGGGGTTGGCCATGCTCGATAAAGGCAAACATTTTCCTCAGTCATATGCAAGGATGCTATTCTCGGTCCTTGGAATTCATCAAGATGGACAGCTGCTTATAACAATTGATCCTTGGGATGAACGCCGTGCTCGCGAGCTTATGCAGGAAGAGCTCATGCTTCGTCTTTACAACCATGTGTATGCGGATCCGGTCTATTGGAATAATCTTGGGGTTGAAGATCGCATCTTTCAGTTGGCATCCGCTATTGCGGTCGTTGAACCGGATGCTGTGTTTTGCGGATCGACGGCAGCGCTGCTCTACGGCATCGGCTCGGCGTATACGCTTCTGGATAAAGTGCAAGTGCTGCTGCCACGGTCTACAAGGCGCGATACATATGAGTTCGTTGAGTATCGTCGATGGCGCCCGGGCGAGGTATGGCGTCTCGGCCCGTTTACGCTTACAGACCCCTATCGGACGGTGGTCGATATTGCCCGCACGAGTGCATTTCGGTATGCGCTTGGCTACGTCGATGGATTGGCTCGTGAGTACGATGTTGACCGCGAGGAGCTGCGTGTGTATGCACAGGCCAATTGTCGCGGTTTGCATGGCATCTCCCGTGCGTTTGGCGTGTTCGAATATATGGACGGAAGGTCGGATAACGGGGGAGAGTCCGAGGCGCGAGCGGCAATGATCCTTGCAGGCGTCGTTGCGCCCGAGCTTCAGGTTGAGATTGATCGGCCAGGAAACGTCTGCTATTATCTGGCAGATTATGGTTGGCAGATGCCAGATGGGTCATGGATGTTGGCAGAGCTTCATGGTTTGGGTAAGTTTGAGGATGAAACTCAAAAAGATTCGGAACATGCTGCGGCAAAAACCTATCGAGCCGCCTTATTGCGCGATGCGAACTTGCGTGCCATGGGTCATAACGTCATTCATTTCAAGCTATCGGACACCTACGACGTAGAATCGTTCGGTGCCATGATGCGCGGTTATGGCATTCCGACAACAAAACCCTACGCCGACTCCCGATAGCGAAATCGTTCGCAGCCAACCTTCAATATGTTGCGGTGAAATACGGACTGTTGAGGCCTTTAAAGGCATAAAACAGTCCGTATTTCACCGCAACTTAGGAGGGGATGGGGTTAGCTGCGGGATTGGTGGCGGAGTTTGTCGATGGTGGCGTCGGTGCCGTGGTCGCGGGCGTCGGTGCCGTGACTGTGGGCTTCGGCGGCGGTTTGGCGTTTACGGCGGTAATCGATCATGCCTTGGATGATGGGCTTACCAAAGCTCACGACATCATCGTTGTAGATGGCGGTTCGGGCTGCGAGGAGGCAGTCGGTAAAGTCCATATGGGTCTTGCCAAAAAGTTTGACGGCAAGGGCGACAACGGTGGGCTCGTCGACCATGACGTCATCGAGCAGCCTTCTCATGGCCGTAGCAATCTCAACGCGGGGAACCTTATAGACGTCGCGCAGCGTGACCACGACGCGCGTGATGATTTCGGGATAGACACGAGCGGTGCGCGTGGCGATGACCTTGGCGGCGCGCGGGGACAGAACTTCGTCGTCGTCAAGCAGGTAGCGTAGGATGACGGTCTCGTCGATGATGGTGCTACTCATGGATATCTACTTCCTCGGGACCCAAAATCGAATCGTCGCTTTCTGTAGCAAGGTACTCAATCCAAGCATTGCGCTCCTCGGCGCGACGATTGGGGTCACCATATGCTTTGAGCGATCCATAGGCGGCGGTGCCGTCCTTTGAGCGCACGGCGACCGGCTGAAAGGGGAGCTTGCGCATCAAAATGCTCTGCGCGACAAATAGACGGACGGCCTCGGCGAGCGATGTGCCCATGGCGTCGTAGAGATGTTCGGCATGCTGCTTGTCTTCCTCGCGAATGCGCACCTGCAGGATGGCTCTTTTTTGCGTCGATGACATCACTGCCCTCCCTTAGCTAGCGTGCAATATAGTCGGTCAAATGCGGCATGTGCCGATACTTGAGCATCTTATAACGATTACTTTATTTCGCTCAAGTAAATAACCATTAACTTGAATACAAGCGTAGTACATCTAAAATGAGAGCGCGTAAAAATCTCTGAGGCGTACGCATGTAATACACTCACCTTTATAGCTTCTAGAGAATAATTCCAACCTGCCAAAACCCCTGCAATACACCCGTAATGCAGGGCCTATGCTCAAGTTTGCCAGCTGCAACTGCGTATATTTAGCCTGTATATCGTTGGAGGAACTCTATCGAAGTGCCTGTTTCGCCGCATGCACTCGATACGCCGATGCCGGACCACGGGCGGTCCGGGACAACGTCGACAGGGTCTCTCCGGCATGGGATTCAGGAGGGAGTGAACAACATGGGCAATAAACGAGTCGTGGCTGATTCCTCGCGCTGCATTGGGTGCCAAACCTGTATGGCGGCGTGCATCGAGGCACACGATGTTCCCGGCAACATCGCCGCACCTCGCTTGCGCGTAACGCGCACCTACGAGATCTCCGCGCCGGTGGCATGTCACCACTGCGAGGACGCTCCGTGCGCGAAGGCTTGTCCTACGGGCGCCTTGTTCTTTGATCCAAAGAACCATCGTATCGGCGTCAACGAGGACAACTGCATCGGCTGCAAGAGCTGCGTCATGGCCTGCCCCTTTGGCGCCGTGAGCGTGGCGACCACGCAGGTCCCCGTCTTGATGGGCGACGTGCGCGTGGGTTCGCAGACTAAGAGCTTCGTGCTCAAGTGCGACCTGTGCGTGGACCGTCCCGGCGGTCCGGCGTGTGCCGAGGCGTGCCCGACCAAGGGCCTCACCCTGGTAGACGAGGAGCGCCTGGCGGAGCTGACTGCCGAGCGTGCCCGCGCCACCATCGAAAACGAGGCGTAAGCGTCGGGGCGACAGGCCCAATGATTGTCAAATACGTACCGAGTATTCGGTATCAGAGAAAGGAAGGAGGGTGTCATGGAGAAGCATAAAGTGATTTGCCCGTATTGCGGCGCCGGTTGCCAGTTTAACCTCCTGGTCCAAAACGGCCAGGTCGTGGGTACCGAACCGCTCAACGGCATCACCAACCAGAGCGAGCTGTGCCTTAAGGGCATGAGTGGCTACGACTTCATCAACGACACCAAGATCTTGACTCCTCGCGTACTGCACCCGATGATCCGCCGCACTAAGGGCGCGGATCTCGAGCGCGTAAGCTGGGACGAGGCACTGGATTTCACCGCATCTAAGATGCAGGCCATAATTGACGAATATGGTCCTAACGCTGTCATGACCACCGGCTCTTCGCGAGGCGGCGGCAATGAGGCGAACTACGTCATGCAGAAGTTTACGCGTGCGTGCATCGGCACCCACAGCGTGGACAACTGCGCCCGTACTTGACACGGCCCTACTGTCCTCGGTCTGATGGACACGGTTGGTTCAGGTTGCATGTCATGCTCCATCCCCGGTATGGAGGATGCGGGCTGCATTTTCCTCTTCGGCTATAACCCCTGTCTCTTATACACATCTCCGAGCCCACGAGACGCTACGCTATCT
>URWZ01000189.1 GCA_900551625.1 uncultured Collinsella sp. | reverse complement strand
CGCTCGTGAGGGCCGCTACCAGCTTATGTACGTGGCGCCCGAACGCCTGCTCGAGCCGCGCTTTTTGGCTTTTGCGCAGGAAGCCGCGACCGAAGGCGGCATCGGCGTTCCGCTCGTGGCCATTGACGAGGCCCACTGTGTAAGCCAATGGGGCCAGGATTTCCGTCCCGCCTACTTGCAGATTCGCGAGTTTATCGATTCGCTGCCGCGGCGCCCGATCGTGGCGGCGTTTACCGCCACGGCGACCGAGCGCGTGCGCGCGGACATTCAGCAGATGCTCGGCCTGCAAAATCCCGCGACGGTAGTGACGGGCTTCGATCGCAAGAACCTCTACTTTGGTTGCGAGGAGATGGGCGACAAGGCCAAGACTGCCTGGGTGCGCGACTACGTGATCGCGCATTCGAGCGAGAGCGGCATCGTGTATTGCTCGACCCGCAAGACGGTTGACGCGCTGGCCGCGGAGCTTGCCGAGGCACTGGGCCCCAGCGGCATTCGCGTGGGCCGCTACCATGCCGGCATGGGCAACGATGCCCGCCGCCAGAGTCAGCGTGCCTTTATCGACGACGACATTCAGGTGATGGTTGCCACCAACGCCTTTGGCATGGGTATCGACAAGCCCAACGTGCGCTATGTGATTCACAACAACGTGCCCGAGAGCATCGAGGCGTACTACCAAGAGGCAGGCCGCGCTGGCCGCGATGGCGATCCGGCCAGCTGTCACTTGCTGTGGAACGGTAACGATTTTCGCATGCGCCGCTTTTTGATCGACCGCGGCGATGCGGCCGACGAGGCGCTTGACGACGAGCAGCGCGCGTGGGCGCTCCAGAACCGTTATCGCCTGCTCAGCCAGATGGAGGGCTACTGCAATACCACCGGCTGCCTGCGCGAATACATGCTGCGCTACTTTGGCGACGAAGCCGCGGCCGAGCATGCGGTTGCGGCTGCTGCGGGCGGCACCGCAGACGACGCCGAGGGCTGCGGCAACTGCAGCAACTGCCTTACGCAGTTCGAGGTCGAGGACGTCACCGATATGGCCCGCGCCGCTGTGCGCTATGTGGCCGCGCGTCCCATGCGCTTTGGCAAGTCGCTGATCGCCGATGTGCTTCACGGCGGCAACACCGAGCGCATTCGCCAGATGCATCTGGACGAGGACCGCGGCTACGGTGAGCTGTCGGGCGAATCGGTCGGGCGCATCAAGGACATCATCGGCCAGCTGTGCGGCCGCGGTTATCTGGCCACCTCGCAGGGGCAGTACCCGGTCGTGGGGCTGGGCCCGCGTGCCATCGAGGTCGAGGACGAGGCGTTCGCCTTTACCGTTAAACGTCGCGCGTCCAAGCGCAAGGCCTCGGCCCGCGCCCGCCGTGCGGTTGATCTGCTGCGCGAGGAGGCCGAGCTGGATCAGCGCCCGCGCGTGGGTGACGATGCCGAGCTGTTCGAGCGCCTGCGCGCCCTCCGCAAGGAGATCTCGACGGAGCTGGAGATGGCGCCGTACATGGTCTTTTCCGACAAGGCCCTGCGCGGCCTGTGTCGCCTGCGCCCTCAGACGCGCGACGAGCTTATCCAGGTCAACGGCATCGGCGAGAAAAAGGCCGACGCCTTTGGCGAGCAGTTTATGGCGGCGATTGAAGAGTTTGAGTCCGAGCATGCGCGGGATGGAGCATAACGATGGCAGCCGATAGCAAGACCGAGCGTTCCGAGCGCGCCGAGGTGTCCGCCGTGCCACTGTACCAGCAGGTCATGGACGACCTAAAGGGCGAGATCGCGCGCGGCGTGTACCCAGCCGGCTCGCGCATCCCTGCCGAGATGGAGCTCGCGAAGTCCTACGGCGTGGGGCGCATCACCGTGCGCCGTGCCATCGAGGAGCTGTCGCGCGCGGGGTACCTCAACCGCCAGCAGGGGAGGGGTACCTTTGTGTGCGCTCCCAAGCTCAAGCGCAAGATTCGCCAGAAGGGTGACGTCCAGAGCTTTTCCGAGGGTTGTGCTGCCAACGACATGGTGCCGGGTGCGCGTCTGGTGTTGCGCACGGTGGTCGCGGCGACGCGCGAGGATGCGGCGTTCTTTGGGGTGGAACCCGGCTGCGAGCTCATCGTGGTCGAGCGCGTGCGCACGGCCGACGGCATCCCCGTTATGCTCGAGAACAACGCCTTTGTGCTGGCCGACCATCCCTACCTGCAGACGCTGGCCGACGAGGACCTCACCGATAACTCGATCTTTGCGCTCGTTGCCGAGCATTCGGGTCGCGCGCCGCTCAAGTCCGACCCCTGCACCGTGGAGATTGCGCTTGCCGATGCTCAGGCGGCCCCGCTGCTGGAGGTGCCGGTCGGCGAGCCGCTCTTCTATATGGAGGCTTACTTTACCGATGAGGACGAGCGGCCCTTACTGCTCGGACGCCAAAAGATCGTGGGCTCGCGCTACGTCTTTGACATCTAACGTCCACAGATAGAACAACATAGAACAAATTTGCCGAGATGACTTCACGGGCGTTGTTGCACGTGTTATAAATAGGACAACATAGAACGACAGCAGGTACGAGCTGCCGTCGCTCAAAGCCGCCCCACAAGGAGGAACATCAGGATGAACGCACATGATCTGGTTCAGGAAATCATTGAGCGCAAGGGCAAGATCGAGAATGTCTTTTGGATCGCTTGTGGCGGTTCGATGATCGACCTGATGCCGGCCAACGAGCTGCTCAAGCGCGAGGCCACCACGTTTGCCTCGACAGTCTACACGGCACGCGAGTTTTGCCTGATGGCCCCCAAGAGCCTAGGGCCGAAGTCGCTCGTTATTGCCTGCAGCCACAGCGGCAACACGCAGGAGGTCGTCGACGGCTGCGAGATGGCGCTGGCCACCGGTGCCGAGGTCATTGCCCTCACCGACTGTGAGGGCTCAAAGATCGATAACGGCAAGTGGACCACCTGGGTCTATCCGTGGGGCGAAGGCGTGCCGCAGGCCGAGGTCCCGCAGGGCATCGGCGCCCTGATGGCTGCCGAGTTGCTCGACCAGCAGGAGGGTTACGAGGCGCTTGCCGACATGTACGAGGGCCTCAAGCAGATGGATGCGCTGCTGCCCGCCGCCCGCGAGAAGGTCAACGCCGAGCTGGGCGCCCGCTTTGCCGAGCTCTGCCAGCAGCACAAGTTCTTCTATATCCTGGGCTCCGGCCCCAACTTTAGTCAGACCTACGCCATGGCCATCTGCTCGCTCATGGAGATGCAGTGGCAGCACTGCTGCTACATCCACTCCGGCGAGTATTTCCACGGTCCCTTCGAGGCCACCGAGCCCGGCGTGTTCTACTTTGTGCAGCTTGGCGCCGGCGAGTGCCGCCCCATGGAGGAGCGCGCTCTTGCGTTCCTCAACACGCACACCGATACGATTATGGTGCTCGACGCGCTTGAGTATGGCGTGGGCGAGGTGCCTGCCAGCGTGCGTTCGTTCCTGGAGCCGATCTTCTTCTACAACATGAGCTGCGAGCTGCGCGCCGCGCGCGGCAAGGTCTTCGACCACAGCCCCGAGGTTCGTCGCTACATGGGCATCGAGCAGTACTAGGTACCGGGAATTTTCTTTTTTGACGGGGCCTGCGCCACGCGCGGGCCCCGTTTTGCGTTGTGGCGGCCGGATTCGTGTCTGCGCGAAAACGAAGGTGAATACTTTTCCGCGAAGTGAACGACCTATTTTGGACCCCCGAAGCATCCACACTTTTTTACGGCAAAA
>URWZ01000188.1 GCA_900551625.1 uncultured Collinsella sp. | reverse complement strand
CGCAGGAAGCTTGGATACGCCTAGGCGCGGTCCAAGAAATCGTCCGCACCCCCTTACGAGCCAAAAACGGGAGATTATCCACGCTCATTCAACAAGCGTCCGAAAATCCACGCTCGTCCGTTCGATTTTCCACGCTTGTGCAGCCAAACGCCCTGCAACTGCCTCAGCACGCACGCGGCACGCCGGCGACCTTGAGCTTGCGATCGAGCTTTGTCGGATCCCTTAGATCATCCCAGCACAAGCGCACGATCTTGCAGTTATCAAGCAGCGAAAGCCTCGACTCGCGCTGGCGCTCATCAAACTGCGCCTTCGCGAGCTTGCCCTCCTCCGCCGCCTTCTCGCTTTTAACGAATCCGTCGAACTCCCCGATAATCAGCCGGTCGCCCACGCGCCACAAGTAGTCGACGCGATACGGTCGTCCCGGCTCAACCGGGTCGAACAGCTCAACTTGCAACTCCGGCGTCTGCCAGCCGCGCTCGATCATCAGGGCACGCGCCTTGGACTCGCCGCCGCTTTCCGACAGCCCATCGGCACATCGTGCAACCCTGCGCGCCGTCACAACACCGCGACGATTCAGGCCAAGCTTGTCGACAGTCTCAACGAGATGCTCCTTCGACAAAAGTTGCTCATGGAGCGCCGAATCCGCGATGATCAGTCCCTCGACAAACGATGCATCGACCAAGCAATCCGTAATCGTTTGATCGATATCGGTTACGGCGATATCCATCTGGGTGGCCCGTGTTTGACGAGCATAGCGATGACGAATGACCTGAGAGCCCGGCGTCGTCGATTGGGCCGGCATCGCGGCGATATGGATGTGCGTCAAATTGGCATGCGAAACCGAAAGGCCATAGATAACAGCCGCCGTATAGGAGCAAAATGTCCAGTCGGGGTGCTTTTGCGCAAGCGCCCGCACCCGATGCAGATAACGCTGCCGAAACTTGAGCTCGGACCAGTATTCCGGACGCGCATACAGCCCCGGCATGACCGCTTCGAGACTTCCCGCCTCCGCCCGCCGCTGAATCTGCTTTGCCTCCGCCGCCGTGCGCGCGTACACGCAGCTCATCTGCTGTTCGCATGCTTTAATGTGACTTGCAAGCCTTTGATTCGCCGTCATGTTTCCCATGTCGCCTCCCAAATCTTGGAACGGCGCAAACGTACCAGACGGTTTCATGCGAAGTCTGACCAAATACCGTCCAGGCGCTGACCAAATGCTTGACGGTTTTGGACGTTTTAGGCTGATGTCTTATATCTGCAGGTAGGGCGGTTGTCGAGAGGTCCCTGTCTCCACATTTTGAGGCCTTGGTCCATCGGATTATCAGAAAGAAAAACCCGTCGAGATTCAAGACTACGCCAAATGCGACTTTGCCTCTGCACGCACCGTCGCTTAGCCGAGCCATCGGCATCTACATGCCTAAAAAATGAGCGTGGATAATCTCCCGTTTTGGGCCTAGTTTCAAGCCAAAAGTGGGAGATTATCCACGCTCGATTTGTAAATGTCCGAAAATCCACGCTCGTCCGTCCGGATATCCACGCTCGTCACGCCGCCGGCACAGCAGCAGCCGTAGCCTAGTGCTCCTCGCCGGCGCGAGCTAGGTCGTAGGGCGTGGTCTGGTAGACGTAGTAGTTGAGCCAGTTGGTGTAGAGCAACTGAGCCTGGCTGCGCCAGACGTTGCGCGGCTCGGCCGTGGGGTCGTCATTCGGGAAGTAATGCGCCGGAACCTGGGGGTTGAGTCCGCGCTTCACGTCGCGCTCGTACTCCAGACGCAGCGTGTCGGTATCGTACTCGGGATGGCCAAAGACAAAGAAGCGACGGCTGTCGGTCGACTTGACGATGTACAGGCCCACCTCGTCGGACACGGCCACGACCTCAAGCTGCGGCTCGGCCTCCACGTCCTCGCGGCGCACATCGGTGTTGCGCGAATGCACGGCATAGAAGCGGTCGTCGAAGCCGCGGACCAGCGGGCTTTGCGGCTTCACCAGATAATGCTCGAACACGCCGCTCGCCTTTGCCGGCAGGTCGTGCTTCTGGATACCGTAATGATGGTACAGGCCCGCCTGCGCGCCCCAACAAATGTGCAGCGTAGAGTGCACATGCGTGGTGGACCAATCCATGATCTGGCAGAGCTCGGGCCAGTAGTCGACCTCCTCGAACGGCATCTGTTCCACCGGCGCGCCCGTGATGATCAGGCCGTCGTAGTGGATGTCGCGGATGTCGTCAAACGTGCGGTAGAACGTCTCCAGGTGGCCGGCGCTTACGTGCGTGGCCTCGTGCGTCTTGGTGCGCAGCAGGTCCACCTCCACCTGCAGCGGCGTGTTGGAGAGCTTGCGCATGATTTGCGTCTCGGTGGCGATTTTGGTGGGCATGAGGTTGAGGATGAGCACGCGCAGCGGACGGATGTCCTGGTGCAGCGCACGGTACTCGGTCATGACAAAGATGTTCTCGCTCTCGAGCTGCGCGGCGGCAGGGAGGGCGTCGGGAATGCGAATGGGCATGGATGCTCCTTACGAGTCAGTTGCAGCTATGGTACAACGAGCAGCCCCATCCGCGCGAGTGTATCGCCCAGCGATGCCGTCAGCGGCCAAATCACTCCAAAAGTAGAGATTAAGACATGTCCTAAAAATCTACGGCGCTTTAGTCTAGCAAAGTAGCAGCTGGACGCTACAATGGTTCGACGCGAAAAACTCGGCCGGAAGGATACATATATGTACCAGACGCGTAAGATCGGTGTGGTCGGCCAGGGCCACGTAGGAGCACATGTCGCCAACAGCCTGCTTATGCAGGGCATTGCCGACGAACTGTACCTGTGCGATATCAACGAGGCCAAGGTGACGTCCGAGGTCCAGGACCTGCGCGACTCCCTTTCGTTTGTCCCGTATAACACCAAGATCGTCAACTGCTACGACCACTACGAGGAGCTGGCCTGCTGCGACGTCATCGTCAACGCCGCCGGCAAGGTCGCGCTGGCCGCCGGCAACCGCGACGGCGAGCTGTTCTTTACCACCGACGCCGCCCGCACCTTTGCCAAGCGCATCGTCGACGCCGGCTTCGACGGCATCTTCGTAAGCATCTCCAACCCCTGCGACGTCGTGTGCACCGAGCTGTGGCACCTGACCGGCTACGATCCCAAGAAGATCATCGGCTCGGGCTGCGGCCTGGATTCCGCCCGCCTGCGCACCGAGATCTCCAAGAAGGTCGGCGTGAGCCCCAAGTCCATCGACGCCTACATGATCGGCGAGCACGGCTTTAGCCAGCTGGCTGCCTTTAAGTCCGCAACCATCGCCGGCAAGAGCCTCAACGAGCTTCAGGCCGAGAACCCCGACAAGTACGCCTTCGACCACATGGAGGTCGAAGAGCTCGCACGCAAGGGCGGCTATGTGACCTACCAGGGCAAGCAGTGCACCGAGTACGCCGTCGCCAACTCCGCCGCGCGCGTCTGCGCTGCCGTGCTGCACAACGAGCACGCCGTGCTTTCGGCCTCCACGCTTATGACCGGCCAGTATGGCGAGGAGGGCATCTTCACATCCCTGCCGTGCGTGATCGGTGCCGAGGGCGTCGAGGAGGTCTACACGCTCGACCTGTCCGAGTACGAGCTCGAGGGCTTCCACAAGAGCTGCCAGCACATCCGCGACAACATCGCCCAGCTCGACTGGTGGGACGCCGAGGCCTACGACGCAAAGTAAGCGTTGGTTGCCGCAACCTTGCGAATC
>URWZ01000187.1 GCA_900551625.1 uncultured Collinsella sp. | reverse complement strand
GTGTCGCGGCCGGACGGCTCCTTCGCCACCACCAGCTACATCCGCAGGGCGTTCAAGACGTTCTCGGAGACCAACGGCCTCATGGGCACCAACGACGAGCTGATCACGTTCCACGGCCTTCGCCACACGTTCGCAACGCAGTGGATCCGCCAAGGCGGCGATATCAAGGCGCTCCAATCGATCCTCGGCCACAAGGACGCCATGGCGACGCTCAACGTCTACGCCGACATCGAGCCCATCTCCAAAATCCATAACATGCTGCGCGCCACGCCGTGCCTTTGGCGCGGGCACCTCGGGCCGAGGGTCGATCCGGGTCCCATGTTCCAACAGAGGATCCAGGAGTCCATCGAGACGCTCCAGGCGTTCGGCTACGGCATCACCGAGCCGGACGACCGAAATATCGCCATACGCGACGTGAAGACGAACAGTTGGCTCTAGCTCACCGAGTACGCGGCAGTGCTGGGCCCATCCCAACTGAGGTCACGGTGGTCCGATAGGGGCGCCGCCCGCGGCATGCGCCGCGGAGCGGTATCCCCTACCGAAGGGCGGGGATGCTCTCCGCTTCCAGTTCGGAATCAGCCGTCGGAGGCGTTCGGCTGACTGCGGGAACGGCCTGTCCGCTCAATGTGTTCGGCTGAGATCGGAAATCAACCGGACAGACTTAAATGACCATTCTTTGGGCAACCTGTCGGCACTTAGGAGGGCTGGTCATTTAAGTCTGTCCCCAATGAGTGGGTGCGGAAAGGGTGTGAATGTTTGATTTACGCGCTATGATGTGCCCTTGCATAGAGAGCCCGGCGGAATGGTAACGGTCGCCGGGACACGTTTTTGAAAGGACAATCATGTCAGAAGAACATCGTTCCATCCCACCCCAACACGGGTCCTTTGTTTTTACGTCGGAGTCGGTGACCGAAGGTCATCCCGATAAGATCGCCGACCAAATCAGCGACGCCGTCCTCGACGCAATCCTCGCCAAAGAAATAGAGCTCCAGGAGCAGGGCTACATCGCCCCCAACGGCGTGCCTGCGAACGTGGAGAACGTCCGCTGCGCCTGCGAGACCCTCGTGACGACCGGCACCGTCATCGTCGCCGGCGAGATCCGCACTCAGGCCTACGTCGACGTGCAGGAGATCGCCCGTGGCGTTATCCGCCGCATTGGCTACAACCGTGCCAAGTTCGGTTTTGACTGCGACACCTGCGGCGTTATGAGCCTCATCCACGAGCAGTCCCCCGATATCGCCCAGGGCGTCGACGAGTCCTTCGAGACCCAGACCGGCGCCACCACCGACCCGATCGACCTGATCGGCGCCGGCGACCAGGGCATGATGTTCGGCTACGCCTCCAACGAGACCAAGACCCTCATGCCCATGCCGCACTACCTGGCGAGCCGCCTGGCCGAGCGCCTGGCCGCCGTGCGCCACGACGGTACCCTGCCCTATCTGCGCCCCGACGGCAAGACCCAGGTCACCGTGCGCTACGAGGACGGCAAGCCCGTCGAGGTCACGACCGTCGTCATCTCCACGCAGCACGCAGCCGAGATCGAAGACATGGGCAAGATCAAGGACGACCTCATCGAGCATGTCATCTCGCCTGTCATGGCTGCCGAGAACATGCCGTGGGACAACGCCGATATCTACGTGAACCCCACCGGTCGCTTTGTCGTGGGCGGCCCCATGGGCGACACGGGCCTGACCGGCCGTAAGATCATCGTCGACACCTATGGCGGCTACGGCCGTCACGGCGGCGGCGCCTTTAGCGGCAAGGACTGCACCAAGGTCGACCGCTCCGCCGCGTATGCCGCGCGCTGGGTCGCCAAGAACGTGGTCGCCGCCGGCCTAGCCGACCGCTGCGAAGTCGAGCTGGCCTACGCCATCGGCGTGTCCAAGCCGTTGTCGATCATGGTCGACACCTTTGGCACCGCACATGTTGCCGAAGACAAGATCGTCGAGGCCGTGGAGAAGACCTTCGACCTGCGCCCGGGCGCCATCATCCGCGACCTGGATCTGCGTCGCCCCATCTACGAGAAGACTGCAGCCTACGGTCACTTTGGCCGCGAAGACCCCGACTTCACCTGGGAGAAGACCGACCGAGTCGAAGAACTCAAAGCAGCCTGCGGCCTGTAAGCTAACGAGAAAAGCCACAGCCAAATATCGATGCACCAAAAGAGGTACCGAAACAACCGGTACCTCTTTTTTATTTAAAGGTGGTGAAGATGAGCCGACCTGGGACATGGAATAGGCCACAGGCCGATAAATTTCGCAGCAGAGCGACTCCAACCATGTATCCTAAGTTCCGAGGGCTTTAGTATTTGGTCGATCGCGAGTTCCGCACGAGCCGGAGAGCACTTAATGTGCCCTCCGTGCGAGTCAGGACTGTCCGAGCAGGCGACCAAATACTAAAGCCCTCGGAACGGCGGGACAGAGTATGCCCCACCCCTCGGGACGAAGAGATAAGATAAAGGAGCAGCCATGGCAGGCAAGCCGCAAACACTAGCTACGACCTCGGCATTCGAGATCTTGGGCCCCGTCATGGTCGGCCCCAGTTCATCGCACACCGCCGGCGCCCTGCGCTGCGCCCAAGTTGCCGCCAGCCTGCTGGAAGGCCGCATCACCAAGGTCACCTTTGGCCTGTGGAACTCCTTTGCCCATACCTACCGCGGCCACGGCACCGACCGCGCGCTCGTCGCGGGTATCTTGGGCCTGGATACCGACGACGAGAACATCAAGCAGGCCTTTGACCTCGCACGCGAGCAGGGTCTCGACTATCACTTTGACATCAAGGGCGACGACGCCTCCATCCACCCCAACACCGTCGACATCGAGATGGTCGACGACACGGGCGCCACGGCACAGGTCCGCGGCGAGAGCCTCGGCGGCGGCAAGATGCGCATCAGCCGCATTAACGGCGTCGGCGTCGACATCTCGGGTATGTACTCCACGCTCTTCGTGGCGCACCAGGACGTTCCCGGCGTGCTCGCAGCACTCACGAACCTGCTCGCCTACGCACACGTGAACATCGCCTTCTGCCGCACCTACCGCACCGAGGTGGGCGGCCAGGCCTACTCCGTCTTTGAGACCGACGGCGCTCCCGACGACACCGTCGTCCCCATGCTGCGCAAGCTCGACAATGTCGATTACGCCACGTTTATCGAGCTCCCGGGCTCGGCCTCGTCGCTCTCCCCCGGTGTGTCGGCCAAGGAAATCTTCGACGACGGCGAGCAGTTGCTCGATGCGTGCGCCGAGCTCGGCCTAAATATCGGCGCCGTCATGGCCGTGCGCGAGGCGCGTCTAACCGGCGAGGCCCATGCTATCGCAGCCATGCGCCGCGTGCTCGATGTCATGCGCGAGGAGACCACGGCCTCCATCGCCAATCCGCAGCGATCACTCGGCGGCCTTATCGGCGGCGAGGCCAAGCTCGTCGACGCCACCTGCCGCAACGATTTGAGCACAAGCCTGATGGGCCCCGTTCAGACCGATGCCGTGGCCCGCGCGATGGCCGTGCTCGAGCGCTCCGCCACTATGGGAGTGATCGTCGCCGCCCCCACGGCAGGCTCCGCGGGTGTCGTGCCCGGCTGCGTGCTGGCGCTCGCCGATCACCTCCAGCTCGACGACGAACAGGTCATGGATGGCCTCTACTGCGCCGCAGCCATCGGCCTCAACCTCACCACGAGCGCCTGCGTCGCCGGCGCCGAGGGCGGCTGCCAGGCCGAGGTCGGCGCTGCCAGCGCCATGGCAG
>URWZ01000186.1 GCA_900551625.1 uncultured Collinsella sp. | reverse complement strand
CCAGGACGCCGCCCTCATGGGCGAGCCCGCTGCCGATTCCACGCAGGTACCCGCACCCACCTACCAGCACAGCTCGCTCGACTGGCGCGACTGGTGGTGCTCGGACGACGCGCAGATCTACCAGTTCATCGGTCAGGACAACATCTACTTCTACTGCATCGCGCAGACCGCCATGTGGGAGGCCCTGGGCTGGGACCTCACGCAGAGCACCGTCAGCGCCTGCTACCACCTGCTCTACATGGGTAAAAAGGCCAGCTCGTCCTCGCAGACGCCTCCCCCGCCGGCAGACGACCTGCTTAACCACTACACCTGCGAGCAGATGCGCGCGCATTGGCTGTCGCTCGGCCTGTCCGAGAAGCCGGTGAGCTTTAGCCCCAAGGCATATGACACGCGCGTGACCGGCAAGGACAAGGACGGCAACGAGGTGCGCGCCTGCGACGACAAGCGCGTTATCGATCCGGCCCTTAAGGAGAGCGCCCTTTTGACCGGCGTGTTCAACCGCCTGGCCCGCAGCTGCTTCTACGGCGTCGCCGTCAAGGAGGGCGACGAGAGCCCCTATCGCAACGGCTGCATTCCCGCCGGCGCCGCCTCTGCCGCCGTGGTCGAGGCTGCCGAGCAGGCCGTCCTTGCCTTTGAGCAGGCCATGTACAAGTTCGAGACGCACCGCGCGCTCGCCGTGTGCGACGACTACCTGCGCGCCGCCAACAAGCGCTGGAGCGATGCCTCCAAGGCCGCCAACAAGCTCGAGGGTGAGCCGGCCAACGCCGCCATGACGCAGGCCCTGGTCGACGCCTTCACCGAGCTGCGCGTGGCGACCGTGCTCATGCACGGCATCGTCCCGGCCGGCTGCGAGCTTATCTGCGAGTACTTCGACGTCGACCCGGTCGCCTTCTTTAGCTGGGACAACATCTTTGCCTCCACGGACGAGTTTGTGGAGAGCCTGGGCGAGAAGCCCGGCGAGCACCGCGTAAAGCCGCTGCCCCCGCGCTTCGACTTCTTTAGCAAGCACGAGAGCCAGTACTAAAGCACGCCAGCAGCGGCGTGCCCGGAAAGTAGTCAATTTGGGACGGGAAGGAAAGACGGATGTCCAAGCCGCGTCGTCGTAAGCAGAAAAAGCAGGTTAAGCCCGAGCTCAAGCTTAGGCAGTTTGCCGCTACCGAGCTTTCCGACCGGCTTGCCGCCCAACACTCCGCCGCCGACCTGCCGCGCTTTATGGTCGACACGGTTGCCGGTGCCTATACGCCTGCCGATGCCGAGCTCATGATCGAGGGCTTTGGCGCCGCAGCCGCGCGCCCAGTCACGCTGCGCGCCAACACGCTCAAGGCGACCGCCGAGGACATTGCCGCGGCACTCGACGCCGCCGGGATCGCCCACCGCTCCGTCGCGTGGTACCCGGACGCGTTCATCTTGCCCGAGGCCCAGGTTTCCGATCTGTGGGATCTCGACATCTACCGTGACGGCAAAATCTATCTGCAGAGCTTGTCGTCCATGATGCCGCCTTTGGTGCTGGGCGCCCAGGCCGGCGAGGACATCCTGGACATGTGCGCGGCCCCCGGCGGCAAGACGACGCAGATCGCCGCCCTCACCCAGGGACAGGCGCACCTCACCGCCTGTGAGATGAGCATTCCCCGCGCCGAAAAGCTCGAGGCAAACTTGGGCCGCCAGGGCGCCAAAAACGTGCCCGTCATGCGCATTGACGCACGCGAGCTCGACGAGTTCTTCCGCTTTGACCGTATCCTGCTCGACGCCCCCTGCACCGGCACGGGCACCGTCATCAGCGGCAACGAAAAGAGCCTGCGCGGCCTCACCGAACAGTTGCTCGTTAAGTGCGCCCGCTCGCAGCGCGCGCTTCTGGACCGCGCCATGGGAGCCCTCAAACCGGGCGGCACGCTCGTCTATTCGACTTGTTCGATCTTGCCGCAGGAAAACGAGGATGCCCTGCAAGAGGCCCTCGACAAGCACATGGACTGCGAGCTCATCCCCCTCGACGGCACGCCAAGCGAAAGCGAAGCGCGTCGCGCCCAGGGTGCCGGCGAGGATCCGCATATCGAGTGCAACGCCCTTACCGAAGCCATTGCCGAAGGCCACGTCTCGGCCATTGCCAACGGCATGCCCGGCACGCTGACCATTCCGCCCAGTCGCGACTTTGAGGGCTTCTATATCGCCCTGGTCCGAAAACGCAGCTAGCGCACGGATTCAAAACTCAACAAGCTATCGCCGTGCGCGCCTGTCCTGCTGGTCCTTATGCCGCGCAAGCGCTTCACGCTCCTTGCGCTCAGCCTTTTTGCCCTTAATGGCCGTGACCGCAAAGTAGATGACCGCGGCGGCAACGATTGCGCCCACGCATAGGCCAATCGAGCCCAACATTGCCGAGAATTCCATACCGCGTCACCTCTCTTTTGTATACGGGACATTCAAGATAGCACCTCGATTCCCGCCACCACAGCTCCTTCACGTTCGCCGGCCCTTCAGTCTAACGGATGGCGCAGCGGGGAAAAATCAACTCGTCAAACGATTTAGCACTCGCAACGCCGGTCGTACACTGCCGACCGCACAGCATAGAAACGGACCGCCATGGATTCTCTCAACGATTTGAACGAGCGCGTCGACGCCTTTGTCGGCACCAGCTCCTTCGAGACGCCTGCCGCGACGAACGACCAAGCCCCCATCGATGTTCCCGCCGAGGTTCACGAGGACATCGTCGCCTCGGTCGACTTCTCCGAGGTTGAGCTTGCAGACGAATTTACCGAGCCCCAGGTGGCCGTAACTCCCAACGGCCTTTTGCCCATGGAGCCGCTGCCCATCGACGGGCGTCTGCGCAAGGCAGCCCTCCGTATGCCCGATGAGATCGAGGAGGCCAGCGGCTTTACGCTCTTTGGCCGCCGCATCAAATCGCTCATCTACACCACCGACGTGGCGGTCATCCGCAACTCCAATGCCGACGCCGTGTTTGCCGTCTACCCCTTCACGCCGCAGCCCGCCATTACGCAAGCGTTGCTGACTGTTGCCGAGTGCCCGGTCTTTGTGGGCGTTGGCGGCGGCACCACCACCGGTAAGCGTTCCGTGCAGATGGCGGCCGTATCCGAGATGCAGGGCGCGGCGGGCTGCGTGGTCAACTCCCCCGCTACTGCCGAGATGGTCGAGCACATCACCAACATCGCCGACATCCCCGTCATCGCCACGGTCGTTCGCTGCGACGACGATGCTCACGCCAAGGTGCGCGCCGGAGCCAAGATTCTCAACATCGCCGCCGGCAAAAACACGCCCCAGGTCCTGCGCGAGCTGCGCGAGCACTATCCCAACCTGCCGCTCATCGCACCGGGCGGCAAGACGCCCGAGAGCATCCGTGAAACCATCGCCGCTGGCGCCAACGCCATCATCTGGACGCCGCCTTCGGCCCAGCAGCTTCAGACCGACATGATGCAGCGATACCGCAAGATGAA
This sequence comes from uncultured Collinsella sp., assembly GCA_900551625.1. Lineage (GTDB taxonomy): Bacteria > Actinomycetota > Coriobacteriia > Coriobacteriales > Coriobacteriaceae > Collinsella. The sequence goes on along the minus strand of URWZ01000186.1, from coordinate 297 downwards.
AGAAGACGCCACGCCCGTCATCTCGCGCGACGATGTGCCCATTATCGACCAGGTCGCCGCCGCCGAGGTTAGCCAGGTCGAGAACATGAATCCCGACGTGCCGATCCCCGACGAAGTCATCGAACGCGTCGCTTCGATCCACGATCATATCGAGGAGCGTCGCGCCAGCCGCGGACTCAAACCCTCGCTGCACGGCTTCTTCTTCCGCGGAAAGAAACGCTAGCCGCAGCAGCAAGGCCCGTCCCGCAAACAACGGGACGGGCCTTTTTCTGTTATCGAATGTCGGGAGGGACAGGC
>URWZ01000185.1 GCA_900551625.1 uncultured Collinsella sp. | reverse complement strand
GGGCCATGTGTCCCATGTTTGCGGTGCCGAGGCCTATCGTTCGTCATAGAAATCCGCGATGGCCAGGTGCGCTGACGCTCATGTACTTATGGGCTAGACTTAGCACCATTATGTGATTGATGCGGTCGGTCGGCGGTTGCCACCCGACCGATGTATATGACTTGAAGGTGCGTGCGTATGAGCCAAGAGATGATGGATAAAACCTGTCGCGAGTTTGCCCAGGCGCTTGCCGCGCGCGAGCCTGTTCCCGGCGGCGGTAGCGCAAGCGCCTTTGTGGGCGCGCTGGGAGCTTCGCTGTGCGGGATGGTCGCTCGCTACGGGGCAACCAATCCCGCGCTTGCTGATCGCGCAGACGATCTGACGCGCGCATTTGCCCAGGCAGACGAGTTGGCACAGGAACTTGTGGACCTGGTCGCCGAGGACGTTCGTGCGTACGGCCAGGTGTCTGCGGCATACGGTATTCCGCGCGAGGACCCGGCTCGACCGGCTGCGATTCAGGACGCGTTGCACGTGGCGGCCATGCCACCGTATCGGATCATGGATGCCTGCGGGCGCGCGCTGGCGCTGCTCGAGGACATGGCCGACAAGGGTTCGCGCCAGCTGTTGTCCGATGTGGCCTGCGGCGCCGTGTTCTGCCGCGCCGCCATGCAGGGCGCGAGTTTGACGCTCTTTGCCAATACCACGTCTATGAAAGACCGGGCGCGCGCCGAGGAGCTCGAGGCGGCGTGCGATGAGCTGCTGGATACGTGGCTGCCGCGCGCCGATGCGCTGGCGCGCCGCGCCGCCGACGCCGCCAGGAAGAGGGGATAGCCATGGCCGAGCTGCTCAAGGGTGCTTCCGTTGCCCGTGCTTTGACCGAGGAACTTGCCGCTCGTTGCGCCGCCCTGCGCGAGCGCGGCGTTGTTCCGACACTGGCCATCGTTCGTGTGGGCGAGCGCGAGGACGATCTATCCTACGAGCGCGGCGCCCTCAAGCGCTGCGAGAAGGTTGGCATCGAGGCTCGCCGCGTTTTGCTTCCTGTCGATGTTTCGCAGGATGAGCTGCTGGCGGCTATTAAGGACATCAATGCCGATCCCGCTGTTCACGGTTGCCTGATGTTTCTCCCGTTGCCCGCTGGGCTTGACGAGGATGCAGTTGCCGCGGCACTCGATCCCGCCAAGGATGTTGACTCCATGACGCCGGCCTCGCTGCTTACCACGCTTTCGGGTCGTGGCGAGGGCTTTGCTCCCTGCACGGCCGAGGCCGTGTTGGCGTTGCTGGATCATTACGGCGTTGAGTTGGATGGGGCCAAGGTCGCGGTCGTCGGTCGGTCGCTGGTGATTGGTCGTCCCGTTGCCGCCATGCTTACGGCTCGCAATGCCACGGTGACGACGTGCCATACGCATACGCGCGACTTGGCTGCCGAGTGCCGTGCAGCTGATATTGTGGTTGCGGCCGTTGGACGTGCGCGCACGATTGGCACGGATGCGGTTCGCGATGGCCAGACAATCATCGATGTTGGCATAAATTGGGACGAGGCCGCTTGCAAGCTGGTCGGGGATGTGGATTTTGATGCTGCGGAGCCGATCGTTGGCGCAATTACTCCCGTGCCGGGCGGCGTGGGGGCTGTGACTACCGCGATCCTTGCCAAACACGTGATTGAAGCGGCGGAGTGCGCATCGAAATAGGCGTTTTAGGCTGTATAGGGGGTCAGTGATATACCTGCTGTGCAAAAAACGCCAAATATGAGTACTGTTGCCAAGATAGTCACATATGTTTTATGGCATTTGGGCTCCCTAGCGATATCCATTATCGTTAGGGAGCTCATTTTATTGAACTTATGGGGAATAACGTTGTCTTGCTTTTGGACAAATGGGGATTTCTGGCACTCGTTACAAGGAAATTTGCTACTACTAAATTGGTGACAGTACTCATATTTGGCATTTTTTGCACACAGGGGCTGCCGAGACCGTGGCTTCGCCCTTTTTGCGTCGAAGCGATACACTGTTGCCGTTTGATTTCTTCGCTCAAGGAGGATGCGCATGCCGTGCACAACGATTCTGGTCGGTAAAAACGCAAGCTACGACGGGTCGACGCTGGTTGCCCGCAACGAGGACTCGTCCAACGGGGTGTTTGAGCCCAAGCGCATGCGCGTGGTGCATCCCGACGAGCAGCCGCGTGTCTACACGAGCGTCCTGAGCCACCTGACCGTTGAGCTGCCCGACAATCCCATGCGTTACACAAGCGTCCCCGACGTTGTCCCGGGCCATGGCATTTGGGCCGAGGCCGGCTTCAACGAGCTCAATGTTGGCATGTCCGCGACCGAGACGCTCACCACCAACGAGCGCGTCCGCGGTGCCGATCCGCTCGTGGACTATGTGCCCGCCAAGGGCAACGAGGGCGAGGACGGATATGTTCCGGCACAGTCCGGTGGCTTGGGCGAGGAGGACATGGTGACCCTGGTGCTGCCGTATGCCAAGTCCGCCCGCGACGGCGTGCGTATCCTGGGCGACCTGCTCGAGCGCTACGGCACCTACGAGAACAACGGCATCGCCTTTAGCGACGTTGACGAGATCTGGTGGCTCGAGACCATTGGCGGCCACCACTGGATCGCCAAGCGCGTGCCCGATGACGCCTATGTGACCATGCCCAACCAGCTGGGTATCGATAGCTTTGACCTGGATGACGCCGAGGGCGCCCAGGCCGACCACATGTGCTCCGCCGACCTGCGCTCCTGGATGGCCGAGTGGCATCTGGACCTGACGCTGGGCGTCGAGGGCGACGGTCCCGCCGCGGTCTTTAACCCGCGCGAGGCCTTTGGCTCGCACAGCGACAGCGACCACGTCTACAACACGCCGCGTGCCTGGTATATGCAGCGCTGTCTCAACCCCAGCGATGTGTGGGACGGTCCCGAGGCCGACTACACGCCCGAGAGCGACGATATCCCCTGGAGCCGCGTGCCCGAGCGCAAGGTGACCATCGAGGACATTAAGTACGTGCTTTCGAGCCACTACCAGGGTACGGAGTACGACTGCTACGGCAGCAAGGGCACGCCCGCCACGCGCGGCGCCTATCGTCCCATCGGCATTAACCGCAACAGCCAGCTTGCCGTGCTGCAGCTGCGCCCCTATGCGCAGCCGGCGTATCGCGCCGTGCAGTGGATGGCGTTTGGCTCTAACTCGTTTAACGCGCTCGTGCCGCTGTACGCCAATGTCGAGACCATGCCCGAGTACTACGCCGACACGCAGGCTCGCGTGACGTCCGAGAATTTCTATTGGGCAAATCGCCTGATCGGTGCCTTGGCGGATGTTCGCTTCCACGAGTGCGGTCGCGCGGTCGAGGACTATCAGGAGAAGGTCGGCGGCATGGGCCACAAGCAGATTCACGACGTTGACGCTGTCGTAGCCGCGCTGCCCGAGGCCGAGGTGCCTGCCGAGCTCGCCCGTGCTAACGAGGCCTTTGCCGAGCTTGTGCGCGTGGAAACCGATGCTCTGTTGGGCAAGGTGCTCTACACCACGAGCTGCGCCATGAAGAACTCTTTCGCGATGAATGACAACGTGAGGTAGGGATTTCCCGTCGATCGAATAGCGCTAAAACGCTTTGTCGCTTTCACTCAATCTTGGGTACAAGAACGCCAATGCAGTTGTTTGTGATTGGAGACAACCATGGTTATGAAACTCGATCAGCTTGTTAACGGTGCCATCAACGTGGGCTTCGGCGCCGCCGCCGTTGCCGTCGAGGGCGGCAAGAAGGTCCTCGACGACCTCAATACCTGTCTCTTATACACATCTGACGCT
>URWZ01000184.1 GCA_900551625.1 uncultured Collinsella sp. | reverse complement strand
TTCCGAAAAACAGAATGCCGCTTGGACGTGACAAAAGTTGACGTTGGGGACGTTCTTGTTTGACAGTCGTTTAAGAACGTCCCCAACGGCTAGTTCAGCGCATCAGCGCAGCGCTTGCAGATATGCGCGTGGCCGTTGTACTCGCCGACGGTGGTGCGATAGTTCCAGCAACGGTCGCAGCACTCGCCCTCGGCAGCCTCGATGGCAACGGAGAGCTCCTCACCCTGGGTCAGCTCAACATCGGAGACGATGTAGAACTCGGCCAGGTCGACCGCCTTGTCGCCGGTCAACAGCGCATACATCTCAGCGGGAACGACCGCCTTGACACGGACCTGCTGGCTCTTGGTGAAGGTGCCGGCGGAGCGGGCATCCTCAAGGGCCTTGGTCACGGCGCTACGGAGCTCGAGCGAAGCCTCGAGCACGCCCTCAAACTCATTGGCCTCGTCGACCGTGATGGGCGACTTGTACCAATCGAGCAGCGCGGCGTACTTCTGGTGATCGACGCAGCCGGCGGGCGCATAGGCCATGGCCTCGTCGACGGTGTAGGACAAGATCGGCTGCAGATCGCGCATGAGCATCGAGAAGAGCTCGGCGAGCACGGTCTGAGCGCTGCGGCGCTCGAGAGAGCCGGGCTTCTCGCAGTACAGACGGTCCTTCAGGGCGTCGAGGTACACGTTGGAAAGCTCGGTGACCACGAAGTCGTAAAGCGCACGGTAGGCGCGCGGGAACTCGTAGCTGGCGTAGGCGTCGTCGACCTCGGCCTGGACCTGGGTCAGGCGGGCAACCATGAGCTTGTCGAGCGGCAGCAGATCGGCAAAGGCGACGCCGTCGGTCTCGGGCTCAAACTGGCCCTCGAGCTCGGAAAGCAGGAAGCGCAGCGTGTTGCGGAAACGGCGGTAGGCATCGGACGTACGAGCGAGAATCTCGTGGTCGATGGAAACGTCAGAGCTGGTGTCGACCGAGGCAACCCACAGGCGGATGATGTCGGCGCCCATCTCATCACAGACCTTGTTGGGGTCGATGACGTTACCGAGCGACTTGGACATCTTGCGGCCCTGGCCGTCGAGCGTGAAGCCCTGCGAGACGACCGCCTTGTACGGAGCATGGCCGTTGGCACCCACCGACGTGAGCAGCGAGCTCTGGAACCAACCACGGTGCTGATCGGAGCCCTCGAGATACACGTCCGCCGGGTACTCAAGCTCGGGGCGATACTCGCAGACGGCCTTCCAGGAGACGCCGGAATCCCACCACACGTCGAGGATGTCCTTATCGGCCTTGAGGTGATGGCCGCCGCACTTGGGGCAGACGCAGACCTCGCCCAGGTAGCTCTCGGGAGCGTCGGTGAACCAGGCGTCAGAGCCTTTCTCGTGGAAGAGCTTGATGACGGCGTCGAGCGTAGCGTCGTTCATGACCTTCTCGCCGCAGTCGGCGCAGGTGTAGCTGGGGATAGGCACGCCCCAGTTGCGCTGACGGCTGATGCACCAGTCGGGACGCTGCTCGACCATGGCGCCGATGCGGTTGGCCGCGTGGGCCGGATACCACTTGACGTTCTCGCGGACCTCTTTGCCAGCCTGCTCGCGCAAACCGGTCTTGTCCATCGAGACAAACCACTGGTCGGTAGCACGGAAGAGCACCGGGTGCTTGCAGCGCCAGCAGTGCGGATAGCTGTGCGTGATCTTCTTCTCGAGGACCAGGGTGCCGCGCTCGCGCAGGAACTCGATGATATGCGGGTTGGCCTCGTCGGTATCCATACCGCTGAAGGGGCCACCGGTGCCAAACTCCTCGCCGGTGTAGAACTTGCCGTCGTCATCGACCGGCATGCAGATGTCGGTGATGCCCTCCTTGAGGCAGGCAAAGTAGTCGTCGACGCCGTGGCCGGGCGAGTTGTGGACGATACCGGTACCGTCGTCGACACCGACGTAATCGGCCAGCAGCGCCACGCCCTCGACACCGTCAAAGATCGGCTGCTTGTAGTGGATGTGATGGAAGGTCTCGGCGGGAACCACGTAGGGCTTGCCGTCGACCATAACCGGGGTGTACTCCCAGCCAAACTCCTCGCAGCACTTGGGAGCCAGGTCCTCGAGCATGACCTCGGCACGGCCATCGTGCTCAACGGCGACATAGGCGGCGCCGGGCTTAAGGGAAACGGCCTGGTCAGAGGGGATGGTCCACGGCGTGGTCGTCCAGATGATAAAGTCGACCGGGCCGTCGAAGTTCTCGAGGCCGGCGGGCTTGGAGGTCATCTCAAAGCGCACGAAGATGGAGGGGCTCGTCTCGTCGGAGTACTCAATCTCGGCCTCGGCCAGCGCGGTGTGGCAGTGCTTGCACCAGTGAACCGGCTTGTGGCCGCGATAGATCATGCCCTTATCGAACATGGCCTTGAAGACCTCGATGTCGGCGGCATCGTGCTGATGATAGAGCGTCAGATAGGGGTTATCCCAGTCGCCGAGCACGCCCAGACGACGGAAACCGGCCTTCTGCAGCTCGATGTTCTCGACAGCGAACTCGTTGCAGAGCTCACGAATCTTGGCCGTGGGGGTCTGGTTGAACTTCTCGGTGCCGAGCTTCTCCTCGACCTTGTGCTCGATCGGCTGACCATGGCAGTCCCAACCGGGGACATAGGGAACCTCATAGCCCTGCATCATCCAATAGCGGTTGATCATGTCCTTGGAGATCTTGTTCATGGCGTGGCCGATGTGGATCGGGCCGTTGGCGTACGGAGGACCGTCGTGCAGCACGAACTTCTTGTGACCCTCGTTCTTCTTCAGAACCTGCTCGTAGACCTTGTTGTCCTGCCAGTCCTTGAGTCGCTTGGGCTCGGACTTGGAAAGACCGGCACGCATGGGAAAACCGGTCTTGGGCAGATTCATCGTCTGCTTGTACTCGTTTGCCACGGTACCCCTTTCATGTCGTGGGCGCGCACGCCCGTTGGGCACCAAAAAAGCGCCCGTCCCTACAAGCTGGGACGAAGCGCCACAAAACGGGCAGCCTGCCCGTAAAAGCTCTTCGCTTAACCACCCAGCTTAGATGCCCTCGCCCGCTTCTAGCGCGCTCGCATCCGTTACTCGGCTGGCCTGTATCGACGACCATCTCGGCGATATCTACTGAGACGTGCCTGTGCGGCACGTCCGTTGGGACCGCAGCTCCGGGGTGATTTTCATCGGTCGCATGCACGGGTTCTCAGCGCTCCCCGCTCTCTGTAGCATGCGGATGGCCGACTACTCGTCCCCATCAACGCTTATGCGGAGTATGCTAGCACGTTCCTCGCCGGCGAAAAACCCTCAACACTGGTTTTATACGTTCGAAATTTCTCGCTATTACAGCCCTGCTCTAGGAGCAAAATACCTGAAAGCACTTTAACTAACGAAAGAAGGCTGCTATGCGCACAATTGGAATGAGTGATTATACCGTCGGCGAGGACTGCTTTGACGAGCTGCCCGCCGCACTGGCGGAGTACGGAGCGGCCAAGGTCGCGATCATCGGTGGCAAGCGGGCACTGGCCGCAGCACTTCCCGGTATCGAAGCTGCGCTGGCGGGTACCGACGTCGAGATTCTGGAGACGCGCGTCTACGGTACCAACAGTACGCGTGCCAATATCGCCAAGGTCGTAAACTCCCCCGCCTGCCAGGAAGCCGACGTGCTCATCGCCTGCGGCGGCGGCAAGGCACTCGATACCGTCAAGACGGCGGCCATCGAGCTCAAGAAGATCGTCTTTACGGTACCGACGATTTGCTCCAACTGCTCGGCCGCGACAGCCATTGCCGTTGTCTACAACGACGATGGCT